>JALZOM010000092.1 GCA_030913945.1 Actinomycetota bacterium | reverse complement strand
CCTCTACACCGATGGATTCCTCGAAGCCAAGTCCCCGGACGGGGAGATATTCGGAGAAAGCCGGCTGGCCGAGGCCATCATCTCGCTTGCCCCGCTTGACTCCGAGGCGATCGGCCAGGAGCTGGTTCGGGAGGTGGAGGGTTTCGCGGCCGGTAAGCTGGAGGACGACCTCACGATGCTGATCATCGAATTCGAGGGTTCTCCTGCGACTGAGGTGGCGCAGGAGAAGCTGACGGGAGAAGAGCCGTGGCACAGCAGAAGGTAGAGATCGACATCGAGGACGCAGGGGGGTACCAGATCCTCCGTCCTAGCGGCGATCTCGACGTCTACACGGTTGGGTCTTTGCGAGATGCCCTCGCGACCCTGATCGAAGACAAGACGCCAAAGGTCGTGGTCGATCTCGACGGCGTCCCCTTCATGGATTCCTCGGGTCTAGGAGCTCTGATGGGCGGCGTGCGCCGGATGCGGGAAGCGGGGGGCGACCTCGCCATCGCCTGCACCCGGGAGCAACATCTCAAGCTGTTCACCATCACCGGTTTCGGCGAAGGCGTGTCGATCGCTCCGACCGTGGACGAGGCAGCTAAGGGCTTTCGCGACTAACGTCGCCCTGTAGCCACGTAGACGTAGCCCGCTGCGGAGCCGATCAGGGCCGCGCACAGCACTCCGAACGCAAACGCTCCGAAAGGGAGATCGAACAGGGAGCCCTCGGCGGCAGCCTCGTCGGCAGCAGCGATCTCCTCGCACCCCTCCCCCTGCTCGACCCGGAAGGAGAACGAACCCCGTTCGGGGTGCCCATCGAGATCGGAAAGCACGCTGTATTGAACCTCGTAGACCCCGGCGAATCGATCGGTCGTTGCGACACTCAATTGCGTTCCCGCCGTCTGTGTCGGCCCCCGATCGGCACGATCTCCGCAGGGGTCTAGCACCAGGAGCCTAGAGGCATCATCGGGGGGTTCCGTGAAGCTGGCGAGGACGCGCGAAGGGGGAGTATCGATGGTGGCGCCCTCGGCAGGGACGGACTCTTTGAACTCGGCATGGCCCCAGGCTGGAGCCGCTAGGAGCGCGAGAAGGACGAGTACAGTTCCTCCCACGAGGGCCAGGCGGCCTGTCGCGTCTCTCATTCCCGTCGACGCCTTCGGGCCCGCATCACCATCGCTACGGCGAGCATGGAGAACACCGCGACGAGGGCCGATGTCACCGACACCAGGATGAGTTGCGCCGATGTCATGCGAGACTCCTGCACGTTGATGGATAGTGGTCTTCCTACTGCCGCAGTATCCCAGGAGAACACAGATCGGATCTGACACGGTGACAGGCCACGGGAAAGCAGTATCCGCCTGATGGGTTTCGAAGAGGTACTGCGCTCGATCTCCTTCGCGCTCGTCCGCTTCACCTCGTTCAGCGCCCACGCTTTCCTGTTCGGAACGGCTGTCGTCACGCTCTTCGTGCTCCGAACAGCCTTTTCATCAGCGAGGCGAAACGCCGCCGGGGCGGACCGCGTAGCCAAACGGCTTGAGGGCTTTACGCGCGCTGCCCTCCTGGCGTCTTTCGCGGCGACGTCGATCGGTTTGCTGTTGCAAGTGTTGCTCGTATCCGAGTTCGAGGGTGGAGAAGTCACGGGGTCCAGCTTTGATGCGGTGTTCGCGACGACATTCGGTCAGTGGTATCTCTTGCGCCTCCCGCTGCTTGCAGGAGCTTTCGTACTCCTGGTCGGTCGCGTCGCCGATGTCTCCCTCAGAGGCACAGCCGAGGATGAGTCTGCTCCTTCGCGCGCGTGGTGGGCCGGGTGGCTGGCGATCGGCGCATTACTCCTGTCGACCAGTACGTTCTCCGGTCACGCGGCGGTCGCTTCTCCACAAGTCGTCGCGCTAGTCAGCGATGTCGTTCATCTGGGCGCCGGCGCGATCTGGTTCACGGGCATCATCATCCTCGCCCTTATCCTGCCGGACGCGTGGCGCGACGAGGGAGAGGGTGCCCGCATCGCGCTCCTGACGCCTGCCGTCATCGCCTTCTCGCGCGTTGCGCTGATCTCGATCCTGATCGTGGGTGCAACAGGAGCGATCAACTCATTCCTGAACGTCGGCCGCTGGGGTGACCTCTTCGACACCGGCTACGGCCGGGCCGTAACGGCGAAGATCGTTCTGTACCTCGTCGTCCTCGCGCTGGGCGGTGTCAACCACTTCTACGTGCGGGCGCGCCTGCAGCGTGAGATGACAGAGGGATCCCCCGAGCGCGCTCATCACCTCTTCAAGAAGACGATCGCGGTGGAGCTCGCCTTGGCGATCGGGCTCATGAGCGTGACGGGGGTTCTCGTCGGACTGGCGCGCACGCGGTCCGAGACCGTTCAGGGTGCAGGGTTGCTCAGCGGTCGGAGGCTTTGAGCGCGAACCCTCCGAAGAGCCCAAGGATGATGCAGAGGGCGACCGCGGTCACTGCGATCTCGGTACCAGGGGGCGGTGCGAGATCGTTCAGGCCGGAATCGGGAAGCGCCACATTCACTCCATCGGGCCCGCCGCCGTGGCCGGACCCGTGATTCTTGCCGTTGCCCTCCCGATGCTCACCTGGATGGCCGTCCTGCCCATCACCGGAATGTTGCGAGTGGGCTCGGGGTGTGGACGAGTGATCGCTGTGCCCGGCCGAGGTCGGATCGTGTTCCGTATGATTCTGGGTGGCGCCATGATCGCTCTGATGGCCGGTTCCGGAGGGGCCACCGTGACCGTCGTGGCCATCACCCGACGGCCCTTCATGGCCGTCGCTGGGGCCGTCCCCGTGACCATCGCGGCCATCCCCGGGTCCATCCCCGTGACCATCGTGGCCATCCCCAGGTCCATCCCCGCTCGGGCCAGGTTTCCCTCCACACGAAGGGCCGAAGTGGACTCGGAAAGTGAAGGATCCATCGGAGGTAGCCGGTTCGGCCCCCCCTCCGGTCGCCGAGTAGACCACGAGATAGCGTCCCGATGGCCGGAGAGCGACCTGCGCCCACAGGGTGTCCCCCCGGATGTCCGCCTGTCCGTCATCGAGTCGTCGTCCACATTCGTCGTAGACCTGGGCCGAGGAGGACGGATCGAGAGGCTCGGAGAACTGGATGAAGATCTCGCGCGGCGCCTCGTGCTCGAGATCGCCTTGATCGGGCCCGCTGTCCTCGAACGTCGGTCCAGCTTCCTGTGCGCCGGCGGGGCCGACCACCCACAGGGCGATCACCAGGGCGGCGAGGACCGACAGAAGCTTGTTCACCTATCTAAGGGTCGCATCTCACCCCCGATAAGCCAAACCGACCCTTCCAGGGACCGAGGGAGGGGATGGAGGAGCCGGCTCGCCCCGATCCCGCGCCATAGCCCGAAATAGCTACGGGCGGTATGGCCCTTCAGGACTGTATGAAACCCTTCCAACGGACTATCGGTTTTCGCGGCTCACTTCATTAAGGTTCCGGGAGGAGGGGCGCTTCATCTAACCCAGGAGGGACAGGATTTGTCCATAGCCGCTACTGAGGTCGGCTCGCACGACACCGTTGACCAGAACTGGCGTGCACATGCGACGTGCGCGCAGATGGATCCGGACCTGTTCTTTGCGGCGGGGGCGATCGAGCACAAGGTTGCGAAACGCATCTGCCGCTCGTGCCCGGTCCGCCGCGAGTGTCTCGCCTACGCCATGGAGGCGCCGGTCGACCATGGCATCTGGGGCGGCCTTACAGAGCGAGAGCGTCGGCGCTTCCGCCGCCGCGCCGAGAGTGATTGGCGCGAGAGCTTCGCTCAGGGCGCCTAGTTAGTCCCCTCTTCGGGCCTCCCTAGGTCCTCAAAGTGATGTCGAGGATGTCGCATTCATCGCGCCATCTCCGTGCGGTGTCCTCGGGAAGACCCGGGATGTTGAGGCGTTTCTCCGCGATCTTCTCGGCTACGGCGTCCCATTCGGGTCCGGGTTCGAGGGCCCTGACCGAGGCCGGGATCTCTGCCACCCGTGAGTTCCTTCCCTTCCACCTGAGGATCACGTCGGCCTCGCGCATGTCCCGCGCCCCAGGGAGCGTCTGCTGCCTTTCGCCGGACAAGACGTAGAGCCTGTCGACCTTCTGATCGTAAAGGAACCACACCGGCATCGTGTGGGTCCGATCTTCGTGCCTCCAGCGTAGCCAGATGATGGTCGATTTCTTCAAGGACTCCTGAACGGCCTTACTCGTTGAAGTGCCGGCCAACGCCTTGTGGTGCTCCGTGAAACCGATCCCGTCCTGTGTTTCGTAGACGACATCGCTCCAGGTGAGATCCGTTGCCGTCAGCACGTACCAAGACGATAGGTTGAAAAAACCCTCCACCGCTTCGGGCGGGGTGGGGTAATCGCGGTGATAGGCGAGCTGGATCTCACCATCCGCGCGTTCGTGGAAGCAGAAGACCCAGCTCCGAAAGTCTGGTGAGAGATAGGCCTCCGCCCAATGAACGCGAGGTTCGGCCACCTCCAGGTGCAGGCCGATCGATCGGCCGGGTATCGCTGCCTCGAACGGCGTCCAGTAGACCTGCACGATGCGCTTGACGTTGTCCTCTTCGGTGACGCGCAGCACCCCTCTCGCTCCCGCCGCCTCCCCCTGCTTGATGCCGTGGCGACCGATGGCGCGTGCAACTTCGTCCACGATGGCGGCTAGGTGATCAGAGGCCCGACTTTCGGCGACCGCCATCAGGTGAACGGAGACGTCTGGTAGGCGGACCGCAGCATGAAGAAGGCCACCGGCGCGAAACCCACTGCGAACAGGACCAGCTCGACGTACGCGAACTCCTTCTGCTTCAACGCAAGGGAGGGCCAGAAATCGAACAGGATGATGCGCAAGCCGTTGAGAGCGTGGTACAGAACGGCCCCGATCAGCAACACCTCGAACGGTTTGAACCACCACTGCTTGTAGAGCTCGATCGTCTCGTTGTAGAACTCCGGGCCGATCCCGGCTCCGAACGTGTCGATGATGTGGCCGAATAGGAAGGCGAGCACCCCGAGTCCGGTGATGCGATGGGCGGCCCAGGACCACTGGCCGATGCCGCCCTTGTAGGCGGGCCCTTTCTGGCTGCTCTTCAGGCGCATCAGATCGACGAACAGGAACAGCGCGAAGAGCCCGGCTCCCACCGTGAGCAGAAACACGATGCCTTCCACGATCTTTGGACCCATGTGTGACGAGATGTTACCCGTTGGATGGCGTCCCCGCCCCGACTTATCCCTTTGTGAACAGCTGTTCTGCGATCGCTATGAGGCCGGGAAAGTCCACAGCTTCTCTTTCCAGGTACGGCACTCGCACCCACCGATGACGAGGGACGTTACGCGCTAGGTGATCGAGGTTTTCTTCTTCGAGCCGAACCACTCTCATGAAGGCCTCCTCGTTGTCGAGGAGCTTTGCGAGGAGTTGGGCGACCTCTCCTTCCCGCTCGAGCTTCGCGAGCTGACGTGGTTTCACGTCCGCTCCGTCTCCGAAGCGCGGGTGCACGCGGTTGACAACGAGGGCACCGAACGGAAGTCCCGCCTCATTGAGCCGCGATGCGAAGAACGTTGCCTCTGCCACCGATTCCTCCGCGGGAGAAGTGACGACCACGAACGAGGTCGACGGCGATTGAAGGAGGGCCGCCACCTCGCGCGCCCTCTGTTTGAACCCTTCGTACATGCCCTCGAGGTTGGAGAAGAACTCGGCAGTGTCCTCCAGCACTTCGCTCCCCACGATCCGCTTGACGATCTTCAAGAATGCCGTCGCTGCGACATTGGCGACGCGCATCATGCCGCCCCCTGCTTTCATGTATGGCATCAGGAACCAGCGCAGGACCCGGCTCTCGAAGAAATCGGTCATCCTCCTCGGTGCATCGAGGAAGTCCAGTGCGTTCCGGGTAGGGGGCGTGTCGATGACGATGAGGTCATAGCCACCATCGGAGTAGAGCTCGTAGAGTTTTTCCATCGCCATGTATTCCTGGGTTCCGGAGAGCGTTCCAGAGATGTTCTTGTAGAAGCGGTTGGCCAGGATGCGTTCGGCCTGTTCTGGAGAGGGAGCGTAGCGAGTGACGACCTCGTCGAAGGTCGACTTCGTATCGAGCATCATCGCGTGCAGTTCGCCCTTCGGCTCGAGACCAGCCGCACTGAACTTTCGGTTGCTGACCTTGCGAGGCGAGTTCGTGAGTTCCTTCAATCCGAGCGAAGAGGCAAGTCTGCGCGCTGGATCGATCGTCAATACCGCAGTCTTCTTTCCCGCGACCGCCGCCTGAAGGGCGATCGCCGCTGCCGTCGTCGTCTTTCCGACGCCGCCTGCTCCGGCGCAAACGATGATCTCCTTGCGCGCGGTTAGCTCTTCGATGGGATTCATAGCTCCTCGACCTCGCGCTCGATCACGTCTGCGAGTGTCTCGATGTCGGGTAGCGCGAGGCCCGCCGAGAACAGGAAGGGCAGCTCGAGGACGCTTTGGTCGGCTTCTTTTTGCAGTTGCTTCAGATAGACGCCCTGGATCGACCGCCGGGACGCGAGGAATCGTTCGTAGCCCAAGAGCCCATCTATATCCTCCTGCTCCAAGTCGAGCCCCACCGTCTGCGCTTCTGCGCAGAGCTCTTTCGCCGGGTCCGTCGACGTGATCCTATCGAGCGTGGCCTTCTCCTTCTTCGTCAGAAGCTGGCTGAAGATGCCATTCGCGAAGATCGGTCCCTGTTGGATGCCCAGCCGGCCATCCAGCGCGGCCGAAGTCTCGAGGCTCTCGACCACCGGCATCTCCTCGGCGAGCGTTACGAGGTGCACTCTGGTTCTCGAAGGATCCTCGAGCATCTCAACCAGCCACTGGGCTTGCCGGCGGATCGGCCCCACTCTCACAGCATCCGCAAGTCCGCTGGGGGCCGAAAGGAACGTCAGCATGTGTCCGGCCGCGGGAGCATCGACGATGATCGTGTCGAAGCCATGCCCCCCGGTGCCCTCGCGATTCTGCTCCAGATACCAGATCTTTCCCAACACCAAGATGTCCTTTAGCCCGGGCGCTGCGGTGGTGATGTAGTCGACGAAGTGCGTGCTCGTGAATACTTTCGAGATACGTTTCATGTGGTACTGAACCCGCAGATATTCGGTCAGGGCGTCTTCCGGGATGATGTTGATGCCCCACACACCCGGCGATAGTTCTTCTGCATCGTAGGTGCTGCCCTTTGTCGTCCCGAAGAGCTTCGGCAGGGTCCCCTTCCGATCCACCTCCGCAACGCAAACCTTGCGGCCGTGGCGCGCGGCGACGAGGGCCAGTGCAGCCGCAACCGTTGTCTTGCCCACACCGCCCTTGCCGGAGACGATGAGGATCTTCGGACGGAGAAATTCGTCGATGTTCACGGACTGTGTCTACCCCAAGCTTGGACGCTCTCCACATGGGAGCTGCCCGGCGCGCAACTAGCCAGAGTTAACTAGTCAGCAACAGGCCTGTGACCTGCGCATTCAATCTTTTTTCCTTTCGGCCGATACATAAGGTGTCCGGGATGGCCCCGAGGCCGCGCGCTGTTCGAACGAGAGGCTGAGATGGGACGCCAGTTCAAGGTTCTGTTGATCGGAGCCGCCTTCACAGTTGTGGCGATGGGTTTCGCCTACGCCGTCCCGCGTGCGATGCACTCGGCGGCAAATGACCCACCGCGGAACTCCATCGTTCTTCTCACGGGGGGGAACGAGTCACCGTCCCCGTTCGGCTCCCCAGAGGGCTCGGGCGATGATGCCTGCGCCGAGCCCACAGCTTCGGACGAGCCCACAGCTTCGGACGAGCCCACAGCTTCGGACGAGCCCACAGCTTCGGACGAGCCGTGTGATGACGACGACGGCGCTGATGAAAGTCAAGACAACGAGGGTGGTGACGACTCGGCCACGAACCACGGGTCGGCCGTAAGGGTGGCAGCGCATTGCCCCGTACGCGGTCGAGCTCATGGAGAGTTGGTTCGGTCGATCGCGCACGACAAGGAGGCCACCGTCGCGAGCGCAGAGCAGGCTTGTGCCGACGCGATGGCAGAGGATGCGCAGGATGGATCAAAAACCAAGCCGGGCAAGAAGGCCAAGCCGGCCAAGAAGACGAAGAAGGCGCCCTCGAGCGGACACGACCACGATGTCGGGCCTTCGGGATCCAACGCTCCGAAGCCTCCGAAGGTCCGCGCTCCAAAGGCACCCAGGGCCCCGGCTCCCAAGGCGCCCAAGGCGAGCTCCACAGCCGGATCCGGAAGCGCAGCTCCCGGCAACCCTGCCGGCCATGGAAAGGCCAAGGGCAAAAGCAAGTAGTTCGGTCGGAACCCTGCTAACAGGAAAGCGGCGTCTACGGACGCCGCTTTTTCGTGCTCATGATTGGCCGCTCTCCCTGGGAGGATGGTGCCTTGGCTATCCACCCAGCACGACCCCGCCGTAGTGCCATGGCTGTGCTCTTGACGGCGTTGTGCATGCTGTCCTTGACGGCGTGTTCTGCACAACCTCCGTCGGCGGAAACGATCGACGTCATCCAGCTCGAAGGCGTGATCGATCCGCCAACGGCCTCCTACCTCATCAGCAAGCTTCAGCAGGCTGAAGAAGATGGGGTTCAAGCCGCGGTTATCGAGATCGACACGCCGGGCGGACTGGACGTGCCGATGAGAGAGATCGCGGAGGAGATCTTGGAATCGGATGTTCCAGTCATCACGTGGGTTGCGCCCCCCGGCGCTCGAGCGTCTTCGACCGGCACGTTCATCGTTTACGCGTCCAACCTCGCTTTCATGGCGGAGTCCACCGAGCTCGGAGCCGCGACGCCGATCAACCTCGCGGGGGCTGACCCGGACACTGTGGATCAGAAGGTCACCAGCGATGCGGCCGCGTTCATCCGCGAGCTCGCAGTCGGGCGGGATCGGAACCCGGAGTGGGCCGAGGGCGCCGTTCGAGACGCTGCTTCAATCGGGGCTGCTGAAGCGGCGGACATCGGCGTGGTGGATGGCATCGCATCGTCCCTTGCGGATCTCCTCGAGCAGGTTGATGAGGCGGATGTCGAGACGGCAGATGGATCGAGCGTCGTTCTCGAGACCTGGGACGAAAGCGAAGATGTCCTGTCGGCCTCGCTACGTTTTCAGAATCCGAACCTCCTCCAGCAGCTTCTTCATCTCGTGACCGACCCTGAGTTCGCTTTCTTGCTCCTGCTGATCGGCGGGTTCGGACTCATCTTCGAGGTGTACAACCCGGGGATCGGTTTGGCCGGCATCCTCGGGGCCGTGTCGCTGCTGCTTGGTTTCTATGGACTGTCGGTTCTTCCCACGAACTGGGCGGGGGTGTTCCTCATCGTTCTCGGGCTGGTGTTCTTCATCGTCGATCTGCAGATAGCGGGTCTGGGGTTGTGGACCGCGGGCGGTCTGGTGGCGCTGATCTCCGGCTCGGTCCTGCTGTTCTCCGGGGTGGACGAATCGTTGCGTCTCAGTCCGTGGACGATCGGGGCGGCCGTCGCGCTCACGCTGCTCTTCTTCATTTCGGTGATGACCGCTGCATTGCGGGTACGACTGCGGAGGCCCATCACAGGGGAGGAAGCGCTTGTCGGCGCCCTCGGTGAAGCCAAGACCGATATAGCCCCAGAGGGCACCGTGATGACCAAGGGCACTTTGTGGCGCGCCCGGACCATGGAGATGGGTATCGCTGCAGGTGCACAGGTCCGCGTCATGGCCACCGAAGGACTGGTGTTGCTTGTTGAACCTGTGCATGAAGTCGCACCGGCGACAGCGGACAACATCGTCATCGACCCGTAGCTGCCGGTAGTGGGGTCGTTCAGAAGGGAACGCCGACGACTCTAAGGGCGACGCGCGAGGGTGGTCGCGATCGCTCTTGGTTCGGGAGCCGCCATGATCTGCTCGAGCGTGCGTGGCAGGGCGCGCGACCAATTCGGGAACCCATCGGTGGTGCCGGGCTGATTCGTCCGCTCTTCGACGGCAAGCGCGTCTTCCAAGGTCGCGGTGAGGATCGCGCTCGGTGCGGTAGCCAGAAGTTGATAGGCCTCCTGCACGATCTTCTTCGCAGGCGCGCCCTCCCCGAGGCCGGTGCCTTCGGACAGACGCAGACGAACGCGTTCGGCGGCCACGAGGTCCGGCTCGAGACCCGCGTCGGTCTGGGCACGCAGATCCTTTCCACTCCATACTCCGGCGATCGTTGGTAGATCGTGATTCGTGATCGTGGCCACCGCTTGCTGCGGATAGTCGCGCGGAGGCACGTCTTCGAACCAGAAAACCCGGTACGACAGCATGTCCCGCCGCGCCATCTCCTCCCGAACCACCGTTTCGACCGTTCCCAGGTCTTCGCCGATGATGAAGGCAGCCGCTCGGTGGCTCTCGATAGCCAGGATGTCGAGCAGCTTGGTCGCCGGGTATCTCACGTAGGTGCCGGCGGCCGGCTCCGCCCCTTCCGGGATCCAGAAGAGGCGCCACAACCCCATGACGTGATCGAACCGCATACCTCTGGAGTGACGGAGCGCGGCGCGGACTGTTTGGATGAACGGTTCGTACCCGGCTCGATCGAGTCGGCCGGGATCGAAGGCAAGCACTCCCCAGTTCTGACCCGCCGAATTGAATTCGTCCGGAGGCGCCCCGACCGTGACGCCCGAGGCGAACTGCTCCTGCCATAGCCACGCGTCCGCACCATCCGGGTCCACCCCGATCGCGAGATCGGTGATGAGCGAGATTTCCGTCCCCGCCCGTTCGAGTTGGTGGTCCAGCAGCGATTGCACCCACCTGTGAAACGCGATCCGATCCCCGTGTGCCAGCCTCCAGCGGTCGACCTCGGGCCCATCAGGACGACGTAAACCTGGCGGCCACGCACGCCAGGGCCCGGGATTCGCCTCGGCAAGGGACGCGAAGAGTGCGAATCCTTCGTAAGCCGTTGCCTCCGCGGGTGGATCATCCAGTCGGCGGTCGCGCGCGGAAGCGTTCCAGATCCTCACGAGAGCGGACATCTTGAGGTCGTGGATGCGATCTCGGTCGATGATCGGGGCGTCGTTCAACTCCCGGCCGGCCGATGCGACGCTATCGATGTCCACACCAGCTTCCGAGGCTCCCTCCACCTCCTCGATGCGCAGGTAGAGCATCTCGCGGGCGCATCTGCTGCTCGGGAAGTAGGGGCTGGGCTGGCGCGGACGTCCGGCAGCGACCGCATGGAGGGGATTGACCATGAGGATCTGCGCCCCGAGGTTCGATGACCAGGCCGCGAGATCGCGCAGGTCCCGGAGGTCACCCATCCCCCAACTGTGGTGGGAGCGCACGCTGTAAAGTTGCGCCGCCCACCCCCAGGTTCGGAGCCGGGCAGCCGACCAGCATCTTTCCGGAGCAACGATCAGACGAGTGCGTGTTCCGGTTTCGAGGTCGAGCAGCTCGTGATAGCCGGTGGGGATGCCGGGCGGGATGTGATCGTGCAGCTCGAGTCGCGATCCATCCTCGAGTTGCAGCTCATGGGGCGTCGCTATCGGCGTTGTCGTCCCCTCGGTGATGCTTCTGGTGGGAGGGGAGCGATCGTCATCGTCCGGCTGGAGGATCGTGCGGAAGAGTCTTAGCGTCTCCTCCGGCGGTTCGCGCCATCCGCCTTCGTGATCCAAGTACCCGGACGCGATCGGATCGGCTTCGATCGACTGTCGCCGTTCCCTTGCCACG
Organism: Actinomycetota bacterium; assembly: GCA_030913945.1. Taxonomy (GTDB): domain Bacteria; phylum Actinomycetota; class CADDZG01; order CADDZG01; family WHSQ01; genus JACCXF01. Next base: position 1,607 of record JALZOM010000092.1, on the reverse strand, counting down.
CCGCCAGTGTCTCACCCGGTCGCACGCAGCCTCTACGAGAAGGGACGCCCTCTGCCGACGGCGGGAAGGATCAGTTTCGTTCGACCGGTTTTCCAACCGAGGGTCACCGTGTTGCACAGGGGTGAGTCGCATCCCGGATAGAGCTTGGGTATGCCCCAGTCGGCGATCTCGGTCTGGATGCTGAGGCCGTCTGGACGATGTGAGACTCGTTCTTGATGGTGTAAGCCTCGGTCTGACCCGAGGCGGCGGCCGGCGAGAGCAGCGTCAAGCACAGACTGACTACGCAGCAGGCGGATAGCACTCTCACTCGGCTCATGGACGTTTCCTTCCTCAGAGGGAGAAATCGAGGCTCCCCGAGATGGTTCCTCTTCCGGCCCCTCGAGTCCTCCTGCCGGCGTGAGAGGGACGCGCGGGCGAGAATGCCGGGATGGCTCCGGAAGGCACGTCTCACAACGAAGTCCCACTCGTCCGACTGGCCTTCAGAAGGGCCGCCCGGCGGGTTCGGGCCGAGGCGGCCACGCCCCAGTTCGGAAGACTGTTGCTGATGCAGGCCTTCGGCGCAGGCGGCGACGCCCTGGTCGCTCTTGCTCTGGCCGGATCGCTCTTCTTCTCGGTTCCCGAGACGACCGCCCGGGGGCGCGTGCTCCTGTACCTGCTGCTCACGATGGCGCCGTTCGCGATCGCTGCCCCGTTGTTGTCCAAGGCCCTGGATCGGAGCGCTGCGAGCCTCCGGGCAGCGCTTGTTCTCGCCGCTGCGGGCAGAGCAGCAGCGGCGTGGTTGCTCGCGACTCGACTCGACTCCTTGCTGCTGTTTCCGATCGCGTTCGCGATCCTCGTCCTCTCGAGGGTCGCCTTGATCGCTCGAGCGGCTCTGTTGCCCACCATCGCTCCCGAGGGCCGCACCCTCGTTCGCGCGAACTCGTCGCTTTCCAAGTCCTCCGCGATCGCCGGCATCATCGCAGTGCCTCTAGGCCTGGCCGTTCTGAGTGCGTTCGACGCTTCAACCGAGCTTCTGGTCGCTGCTGCGGTCTACTTGATCGGCGCCGCCCCCGCCGCACGCCTTCCCGCCCCGCGCCGGGCTCGACCCAGGCACGAACGCATGGGGGCTCGCTCGGCAGCGCGTTCGATGACTGTTCGCCAAGCGGTGGTTGCTACCGGGGGGATGCGCTTCCTGGTCGGGTTCCTGGTGTTCCATCTGGCTTTCGCTTTGCGTCGTGAGGATCTGGCCGCGGTGGGCTTGGGTCTGCTAGTCGCCTCCGCGGCAACGGGGAGCTTGATCGGGGCGTTCGTCGCCCCGCGCCTCCGCCACCGCTTGAAGGAGGAGGGGATCATCGTGTTGAGCCTCGCTGCCGGAGGGCTGGCAGGGATCCTGGCGGGCTCCCGGTTCTCGCTCGTGACCGCGGCAGCGCTGGTCGGGATCTTCGGGGTGGCGGCGGGCGCTGCGAAGCTTTCGTTCGACTCGATCGTGCAACGAGACATCTCCGAGGGCGCACGAGGATGGGCGTTCGCCCGGTTCGAGGCGGTCCTCCAGTTCGCCTGGGTAGTAGGCGGCACCATCCCGGTCCTCGTCTCGATCCCGGCTGCTGCAGGCGTCATCGGCGTGGGGG
>JALZOM010000045.1 GCA_030913945.1 Actinomycetota bacterium | reverse complement strand
CAAGAACGCCATCTCGCGCATTCGCTGCACCAGGGTGTCGAACTTGAACTCGCGCTCTTCCGTGAAGATCTCGGGATCCGGCCAGAAGGTAACCGTCGTTCCCGTGCGCTTGATCGGCTTGACCTTCTTCAAAGCCGCCTGGCGGGCTCCGCGCCGGTACTCCTGTTGCCACAACTGACCATCGCGCGCGACCTCGACCAGCAAACGCTCGGACAGCGCGTTGACGACCGACACTCCGACGCCGTGCAGACCACCGGAGACCTGGTACCCCTTGCCACCGAACTTGCCGCCGGCGTGAAGGGTGGTGAGGACGACCTCGACCGCGGGTTTGCCCTCGCCCTTGACGGTATCCACGGGTATGCCCCGGCCGTTGTCCGAAACGCGGCACCCGCCGTCGGGGAGCAACTCGACTTTGATGCGGTCGCAGTAACCGGCCATCGCCTCGTCGACGGCGTTGTCCACAACCTCGTATATGAGGTGATGGAGGCCACGCAGCCCGGTGGACCCGATGTACATGCCGGGCCGTTGGCGAACAGGATCGAGGCCCTTGAGGACCGTGATGTCCTGCCCGGTGTAAGACGGTTTCCCGCTGGTTCTGGACGCGGTTGCCGGTGCCTTAGCCGAGGTCTTTCTCCTTATCTAGAGGGGCCGAGGCGTGGCCGAGGCCCGTGAGAGATCTTGATCTGCATTCCACTCATCGCACCTTGAGGCGCGCGGCTGAAGGCCGCTGTGAAGTGGGTTCACGTTGACCTAATAATAGCATCTACCAGGGACTTTCCGGTTTTTCGCGGGGCCGTTTCGGGGGTGTTCAACGGGACTTCTCGCGCCGTCTCGACCACGCATCTCGAGCGCGTTCGAGGGCCGTCCTCGGGTCCTCCTGGCCGACCTCCGGCCGGGCTCGCCCGATCGGTTCGTAGACCTGTCGTGGCTCAGGACCGGACGATGCGATCGCGCCGGGCGCCGTCCAGACGCGCACCTCCGAGACGAGCTCTTTCCCGGCCACCTGATTCGCCGCGCGTTTGATCTCTTGTCCCAGGTATCCCACCTCGGTCGCCCACGTCGGAGAGTCGGTGCGGATCCTCAGCACGCCCTCCCGAAGCGAGGTCGGTTCCGCGTGTACGGCGACGGTGTCACCGACGATGTCGTTCCATCGTGACCACACGAGACCGGTCTCGACCGCACCCCCCATGCCCAACCGCGCCCCGGCGCCCTGAAGGAGATCCTTCAGCCTCTGAGGGCTACTCATCCGGCCCTCAACTGGCCCGACACGACTTCGATGACGTTACCGCTGCCGGCCGCTTCGATCGCTCCCGGCTCGGCGGAAGTGAGCACGGCCTGACCGGCGGCGCGGACCGCGTCACTCAACCACGTGCGGCGGCTCGGATCCAGTTCCGAGAAGACATCGTCGAGCAACAGGATGGGCTGCTCGCCAAGGACTTCGGCAAGGAGATCGAATTCGCCGAGCTTCAGGGCTAGAGCCGAGGTGCGTTGTTCGCCCTGCGAAGCGAACGACCGCGCGTCCAACAAACCGGCTTCGCTCCCTTCGGAAGCGAGTTGGATAACCACGTCGTCACGCTGTGGCCCCACCAATGACATACCCCGCTCGAGTTCTTTGCCGCGGACCTTCTCGATGCTCTCTCTTAGTTCCGTGGCGAGAACACTCTGATCGATCCCGCGTGGGTGCACCAGCGACTCGACGACCAGGTCGCCGGGCAGCCACGAACTGTCGTAGGTGAGGTGGACCTCCCCCCCTCCGGCAATGGCCTCGTACCGCTTCGCCACGAACGGCATCAGGTCCGCCAGCACACTCAGGCGGGCAGCCGTGAGTGCCGCGCCGGCGCGGCACAGGGCCTCATCCCATACCTCGAGGGTCTCCAGCACCTGTTTCCCGGCCGAACGCGGCGCGCTCTTCAGCAGCGCGTTCCGTTGCTTAAGTGTGCGCTCCCATTCACGGCGAAGCCCGTCGCGCGTCGGGCGAACCTTCACCACCAAGTCGTCGAGGAACCGCCGCCGGCCTTCCGGAGAGCCCTTGATGAGCGATAGCTCGTCCGGACCGAAAAAGACGCTGACGATCAATTCGCTCAGCGACCCCAGGCCGGGGGCCGGCGTCTTGTTGATCAAAGCGCGCGTTCCCCGGCCGGGACGGATCTCGAGATCGACCTCGATCCGACGATCACCGCGCGCCACGTCAGCATGGAGAAGAGCTCGTTCCGCACCTTCTCGAACGAGAGACGAGTCCGGACCGCGTGGCGACCCAAGCCCGCTGAGGCAATAGATCCCTTCCAGCAGGTTCGTCTTCCCTTGCGCGTTCCGCCCCACGATCAGGTTGAGCCCAGGGTCGAACTCCGCCCTGGCTCGCGTGTAGTTGCGGAAGTCCTCGAGGACGAGGCGGTCGACTCGCAATTCCCCGCTAGGAGAGCCTCACCGGCATGAGTAGGTAGGTGAAGCTCTCGTCGTTCTCGGCTCTGAGGATCGCCGGCTTCAGTCCGTCTCCGGTCTCGAGAACGAGTCGCTCGCCCTGGATCGCGGAACCCCCGTCGTGAAAGAACTGTGGGTTGAACGCCATCACCATCGGCTCGCCCTTGTACTCGGCGTCGATCACCTCTTGCCCCTCACCAACGTCGGGCGTGTGTGCGGAGATCTCGAGCTCTTCGCCGAGCTGCATCTTCACGGGCATGTTGTTCTGAGCGAGTAAGCCAACCCGCTTCACGACTTCGAGGATCGCTTCGCGATCGACCGTAAGGATATTCTGGTAGCCCTCGGGGATCAGCTGGCGGTACTTCGGGAACTCCCCTTCGATGAAACGCGACCCGATCACCAGTTGTTCCGAGGAACCCTCCGGCGGCTCGACCGTGAAGACGATCAGGTTCTCCTTGACCTCCGCTCGCACCAGCCCTCCGGCTTGAAGTGCCCGGGCCAGCTCCGCCAGCGTCCGCGCCGGCAGCACCACGTTGCGCGCGTCCGCGGTGCCTCCTTCCACCGCGATCGTCCGCACCGCCAGCCGGTAGGAGTCGGTGGCCGCGAGCGTCAGGTGGCCCGATTCGATCTCCCATAGGACGCCCGTTAGCACCTGGCGGCTCTCGTCTCCCGACGCGCTTCGCACTGCTTGGGAAAGAGCGATCGCCAGCGCGCTCCCGTCGACCTGGACGCTGATCGATCCCTCTTCCTCCTTGCGCTCCTCGAAGGGCAACGCCGGGTAGTCATCCGGGGCGAGTGCCTTGACGCGGAACTGCCCGCGCCCCGAGCCGATCTCGAGCTCACCGTCCCCCGTTGCGAGGCTCACCTGTCCGGCGGAGAGACTCCGCGTCATCTCGCCGAACAGCCTGCCGGGAACGATCGCCTTGCCGGGCTCGTCAACCGCGGCACGAAACGCGGTCTCCATCGTGAGCTCGAGGTCCGTAGCGGCGACGCGAACTTTGTTCTCTTCTGTTGCTTCGATGCGGAGTCCCGATAGGACCGGCAGGGTGGCCCGGTTCGAGATCGCCCGCGACGCGAACTGCACTGCCTCGAGAAGATCGTCTCGCTCACAACGGAACTTCATTTCGTGCCTCCGATCTCGTAAACCCCGCGTCTCTACTCTAGAGGGGTTGTTTTCAACGGGGTTGGTTTCTATTGAATAGATCTTTCTCTCTGTAGTACTAGTAGGGGCTGTGGAAACGGTGGACAAGCCGCGTCGTGGCTGGTAGGGCCCCGGATGCGCGTCTGGATAAGCTGGGGACACAAGGTCGCGCAATCCCCAGGGCTGAGCCGGCGGCCCCGGCGCGCGCCCCTTGTCCACGGGCTTGAAGAGGGCCATCAGAGTTATCCCCGTGTGGCCCGTTGACGGATGCGCGTGGTGAGCTCCCTGACCTGTTCGTAGGCACTTTCTCTTTCTTGCATCTGGTGGCGGATCTTGTTGGTGGCGTGCACCACAGTGGAATGATCCCGGCCCCCGAAACGCTCGCCGATCTTGGGGAGAGAGAGATCGGTGAGCTCGCGGCAGATGTACATCGCGACCTGGCGAGCGTTGACCAGCGGTCGGGACCGTGAAGATGATCGGATCTCGTCGGGGGTGAGATCGAAGTACTCGGCCGCAACACTGATAACGAGGTCTGGAGTCACCCGGGCCTCGGCAGAATCCGGTAACAGAGACTGAAGCACACCGTGAGCTAGTTCGAGCGTCACCTCAGAGCGGGTGAGGGACGCGTACGCGGCGACTCGGATGAGCGCCCCTTCGAGCTCGCGGATGTTGGTTTGGATGCGGCTCGCGATGAATGACAGGACATCGGCAGGAACGGTGAGCCGCTCAGTTTCTGACTTGCGCTGGAGGATGGCGAGACGGGTTTCGAGATCGGGCGGCTGGATGTCGGTGATGAGGCCCCACTCGAAACGCGTGCGAAGACGCTCCTCGAGGGTGGAGATCTTCTTCGGAGGACGATCCGAGCTGATGACGATCTGGCTCGTCGGGTGCAAGGCATTGAACGTGTGGAAGAACTCCTCCTGGGTGCGCTCTTTGCCCTCTAGGAATTGGATGTCATCGATGAGGAGAAGGTTGGCGGCGCGATACCTGCGGTGGAAATCGGGGATGGTGCGTCGCTGAAGAGCGAGGATGAACTCGTTCATGAACTGCTCGGTGGACACGTAGCGGACGACCAAACCCTCGTGGAAGTCGCCGACATACCGGCCGATCGCGTGGAGTAGGTGTGTCTTACCAAGGCCAGCTCCCCCATAGATGAACAGCGGGTTGTAAGCCTGGGCGGGGGCCTCGGCGACCGCCAGCGCTGCGGCGTGAGCGAATCGATTGGACGAGCCGATCACGAAGGAGTCGAAGTTGTACTTTGGGTGGAACGTGGAGGAGTCGTCGAGGGACGGAAGTGGATCGGGTGACGCAGGGGGCACCGAGTCCACGAGGACCTGCTCGTGGTCGTCGTCTGCGTTGGCGGCGCCGGCCACCAGAACCACGTCGAGGTCGCAGCCGGCGGCGCGCGAGATCTCTTCACGCAGCAGGCCGAGATACCGGGCTTCAACGGACTCCTTCGCGAACGGGTTGGAGACCTCGAGAACGAAGGTGGCCCCGTCGATCCCCTGAGGACTAGCCCCCCTGAACCACAGGGCGAAGTTGCCCTGCGAAAGGTGCGCCTTCACCCGTTCCGAGGCGCGCCTCCAGATATCGTCGGCATCCTTCGGCCCGACGGAGCCCGATGTGATCCGTGTGGCGTCCTGCGCGTCCGCCCCGGTCAGACTGGTCACCAAGGAGTCCCCCCTCGCTGTCGCTTCGCTGTTATCCACAGGCGGCATGGCCCGCGGACCTTCTTATCTCGGGCGCGGTCCGGAGGATCGTCGGACGGGGAGCGGGCGCCGAGCAACGCGCACCGTAGTCAACAGAGATATCCACACCTGTGGACAATGCCGTCTTCTGCGCACACGTCGGTTCGCCGAGAGTATCGGGGGGAAGTGCCGCAACCCCCGCCCCCCTCGGGGGCCGGGCTTGAGACAGTGACCATCCTACGCGGCGCCTCGTCCCGCCCGTCAAGTGGAACCGAGCATTTACTGTGCACCGCTCCCCGAACGGCGGTTTAATAGGAGAAACGCGATGCCGCTATACTTCGCCGGCACCTCCAAACGCCCCCGTGATTTCGCGACCATGCAATTCGGGTCGGCGCGGTGGGTTGATCGTCGAGCCTCGGGACGTGACTTATGACTAAACGTACATACCAGCCCAACACCAGGCGTAGGAAACGCAAGCATGGCTTTCGCGCCAGGATGAAGACGCGTGCTGGACGGACGATCCTAAAGAACCGGCGAGCCAAGGGTCGCTCCCGGTTGTCCGCCTAGCCGGGCGACTATCCGGTCCCATGAGATCGATCTCGAGGCTCAGAACGGCTGCCGACTTCAATCGCGTCACCAGCTCCGGACGTCGGTCCCGGCGCGACGGGCTGGTCGTGTTCGCGGTCTCGGCCCCCGGCACACGGGTGGGGTTCGCGATTCCGCGGTCGGCGGGCTCTGCGGTCGACCGGAACCGTGCGCGTCGACGGTTGAGAGCGCTGGCCGCGAAGCATCTCGGGCCCGGCTTCGACGTCGCCGTCCGCGCCGAGGCGTCGGCGGTGGCCACCTCTTTCCAAGAATTGGAAGAGAGCTTGACTGGAGCTCTTCAGGAGCTCGGAGCGGGAGCGCCCTCATGACCCCGCCGGCACGACTTCTGGTCGGCTCGATCATCCTCTATCGCCGCTTCGTCTCGCCCTGGTTGCCGCCCACCTGCCGCTACGAGCCCAGTTGCTCGGCGTACGCCCTCGAGGCGATCCGCCTCCACGGGGCCGTGCGGGGCTCGGTCATGGCGTTGAAGCGGATCGCCCGGTGTCATCCGTGGGCCCCCGGTGGCATCGATAAGGTCCCCCTGCGACGGGCCGCGCCGTGACCGAATACTTCAAGATCTTCGGAACCGCCCTGGCCGGTTTCTACGCCCTGATCCCGAGTTTCGGGCTGGCGATCATCTTGCTCACGATCCTCGTTCGCGTCGTGCTGCTCCCGCTCTCGATCAAACAGACGAGGTCGATGCGGGAGATGCAGCGGATCCAGCCCGAGATCAAGAAGCTCCAGGCCAAGAACAAGGGCAATCGCCAGAAGATGAATGAAGAGCTCATGGCCCTCTACAAGGAGCACGGAGTCAACCCGCTGGGGGGCTGCGCTCCGCTGCTGCTGCAGTTCCCGGTGCTGATCGGGCTGTTCTACGTCATCCGGGATCCGGAGAAGTACGTGCCGGCCGCCTCGAGCCTGGCCGGAGATCTCACGAGCCAGCCGCTGGCCGTCCATCAGTTCCTCGGTATCCGCCTCGACTGCTCGTCGTCCGCCGCCATCTCCGGCGCCGACCCCTCGAGCGTCGGCGAGGTGTGCGGCAGCGGCTTGGTCTCGGCCTTGCCCTACCTCGTGTTTGTCCTGCTGATGGGCTTCACCACCTACTACCAGCAGAAACAGATGCAGGCTTCGAGATCCCCGGGTGATCAGCAGCAGCAGCAGATGCAGATGATCATGCGCGTCATGCCCCTCATGCTGATGTTCTTCGCCTTCACGTTCCCGACCGGGGTCGTCTTGTACTGGCTCACCACGAACGTCTGGACGATCGCCCAGCAACGCCTGATGATCCACGGCCGCCCGTCCTGGCTGGGGGGTTCTCCAGACGCAGCCCCCGATCCGGTGCCGAAGAAGATCGCGCCTCAACCGGGGAAGGGGAACTCGAAGAAGGCGGCGCTCCAGCCCGGGGAATCGAAGAAGGTGCCTCCGAAGCGCGCGGCACCGGGTGGCAAGTCATCGGGCGGGACCCGCCCATCTCCGAACAGGAAGAAGAAGCGATGAGCGATACGGGGGCACCGCTGGAACCCGAGTCGAGCTCCGAAGCGCTGCCGACCGCCGACGGAGCCGCCGGCGAACAGGTAGGCACCGGATCCACAGCGCCTGCGGTGGCCGGATCCACAGCACCTGAGGGGGCCGAGCCTGCCGAGTCCGAGGAACCGGCAAGCCTTGACGACATCGCGGCGACGGCCCGGGAGTTCGTCTCGGGATTGCTCGAGGCCATGTCCCTCGAGGCGACCGTGGACGCGTCGGTCGAGCCGGATCGTGCCGTGATCGAGGTGAACGGACCCGACCTCGGGGTCCTGATCGGCCGTCGGGGGCAGACCCTCGACGCCCTTCAGGAGGTCACCCGTACCGCGGTCCAGCGCCGGCTCCGCTCGCGCGTGCGGCTCTTGGTCGACGTCGAGGGCTACCGCTCGCGCCGCCGAGCCTCGCTCGCCGAGTACGCCACCGCCATGGCCACGCGCGCCAAGGAGCGGGGGACCGAGATCGAGCTCGAGCCCATGAACGCCTACGAGCGAAAGATCGTCCACGACGCCGTGGCGGAGGTCGACGGCGTTTCGAGCTTCAGCGAGGGCGAAGAGCCCCAACGGAAAGTGATAGTCCGCGGCGAATAGCGGTGTAAATCGAGAAAACATCCCTGACCAGGGAAAACTCTCCGATTACGCGGCCCTCGTGCGGCGCTGGGCCCCCCGCCTGGATCTCATCTCGCCGGGAGACCTGGAGCGCTTCGAGGAGCGGCACATCGCCGATAGCCTCCGTCTCGTTCCACTGATGGACGACCTGCCGGAGGGCCCCTGTATCGACGTCGGCTCCGGAGCCGGGCCCCCGGGCA
>JALZOM010000074.1 GCA_030913945.1 Actinomycetota bacterium | reverse complement strand
CGGCCAGTTCAGCGTGAACGTGTAGGTCAAGCCGAGGATCCCGAACGAGGGAAGTGCCCGGCCAAAGTTCCCGACGGTCACCGCTACGAACTCGAATCTCCTCTTGTGACCGATGAACACGCCCGCGGGAAACGCTATCAGGGCACCTAAGATCGTCGCCTGAGCCGACATCTGGATGTGCTCCCACAGACGGACCGGGATCCCGGCCGAGCCCGACCAGTTCTCGGTTGCGGTCAGCCACGCCCACACGTCACCGAACACGTCCATCAGATCGTCACCCCCCGCTCCCTGCGGGCCCAAGGCGTCGCGAGACGTTCGACCCGCACGAGAAAGAAGTCCACCAGGACCGCTAGCGCTAACGAGAGGACCGAGCCAAGAAGGGCGGCGGTCGGGAAGTTTCGATCGATGCCCATCAGGATGAAGAACCCAAGTCCGCCTTTTCCGATCAGGGCGGTGACCGTGACCAGACCGATCGTGGTTACCGTTGCGATCCGGATCCCGGCGATGATCACCGGCGTCGAAAGAGGAAGCTCAACACGCCACAGGAGCTCCGATCGCGAGTAGCCCATCCCAAGCGCCGCTTCGCGCGCATCGGAAGGCACTCCACTCAATCCGGAGACGACACCGCGGATCAGGATCAATAACGTGTAGCTCACTAACCCGATCTCAGCAGTCAGGACGCTGAGACGCGTGTATGGGACCAGGAAAGCGAACAAGGCGAGGCTCGGGATCGTGTACAGCAGTCCCGTCACTGCCGCAATGGGTCCGTAGCTCCTGCGATGTCGGTGGGCGAAGATCGCGAGGGGGAACGAGATGAGCATCCCTATCGCCACTGCAAGGAAGGTCAGGTAGAAATGCTCGACCAACCGCGTCCACACATCGTCCATGTGGTCGGCGATCCACCCCCAGTCGATGTAAGGCTGCCCCTCGACCTGAGCCCGGATCAAGTCACGATCTCCTTCGAGATCTTCTCGAGAGTCAGTATGCCCTTGTATCGCTGGCCCTCGGTGGCGACGACGGCTACCTGGGTGCGGGACGTGACGATCGAATCGAGCGCTTCTCGAAGCGTGCTCTCGCCGGTCACGTAAGCACTGAAGGGGCGGGGGTCAACGTCCGACACCCGCTCGGCCTTCTCGAGGCCGGAACGATCGACCCATCCCAGCAACTCCCCGTCCTCGACGACGCTGATCCAGTCGAAGTCGAACCGGGCCAACTCCTCGAGCGCTTCCTTGGAGCTCGCGCCGGGCGCCGTCACCGGCCCCTCCTCGACCTGGATCTCCTCCACCTTCATCAATGCCAGCCGCTTCAGTCCCCGTTCGACGCCCACGAACTTCCTGACGAAATCGTTGGCCGGTTGGCGCAAGATCTCCTCCGGTGTGGCGAATTGCTCGATCTTTCCTCCCACGTTCAAAATCGCTATCCGATCCGCGATCTTGATCGCCTCATCGATGTCGTGCGTCACGAAGACGATGGTCTTCTGCAGCCTCCGTTGGATATCCAGGAACTGATCCTGGAGGCGCTCGCGCACGATGGGGTCAACCGCGCCGAACGGCTCGTCCATGAGCATCACGGGAGGATCGGCTGCGAGGGCTCGGGCAACCCCTACCCGCTGACGCTGACCGCCCGAAAGCTCGCTGGGGTAACGCTCGAGCATCCGCTCGTCGAGATCGAAGATGGACACGAGCTCGCTGATGCGCTCTTCGATCCGTTCCCGCTCCCAGCCCTCTAGCTTCGGAACGGTTGCCATGTTCTGCGCAACGGTTCTGTGAGGCAGGAGGCCGATACTTTGGATCACGTAACCGATCCCGCGTCGCAAGCGCACGGCGTCCTGCTCGAGGACGTCCGTGCCATCGACGAAGATGTGACCCGAGGTTGGTTCGACCAACCTGTTGATCATCTTCATCGTGGTCGTTTTCCCACATCCCGACGGACCCACGAGGACCACGGTCTCCCCATCGGACACTTCCATCGAGAGACCCTCGACCGCAGACTGATCCGTCGAGTCGAACCTCTTGGTCACGTCTTCGAGCCGGATCATCGCCTCGGGCACCGGGCTCCCTTCTCGGGGTGGATCGTCGGGGCGACATCCTATGGGCGAAGCTGCTCGAGCCGCAGACGGCCCCCCCACCTATAGTGAGCATCGTGGCAGGGAAAGTCGTTCGGGCTCTGGGCTTGGCAGCACTCGCAGCCGTTGGGGTGTGGTGGGGACGCTTGATCGCGCACTCGAAGGATCCGGCGCCGGAGGGGCGGTGGCGCGAGATCTCTGACGACGCGTTCGAATGATGCTGTGAACGTGCTTCTACTCGGCGCGACCGGCGCCGTTGGCAGGCGGGTCGCCGGCGAGCTGGCGCGCTCCGACGCCGTAACCCGCCTCGTCGTCTCATCGCGAAACAGCGCGACCCTCGAGCCGATCGCGCACAACCTCGGTGGAGTCGACCGGGGGGTATCCCACCTCGAGCTGGATGCATCGGACGAGCATGGCCTGGCTCTTGCCGGCCGGGAGTTCGACGTCATCGCTTCCTGCACCGGGCCGGCGTATCTCTACGAAGATACCGCCGTCTCGTCTGCGATAGCGGCGGGCACGGCATACGTTTCCTTGTGCGACGACGCTGCGACGGTGCAGGCCCTCGTCGAGTCCTCGGACTCAGCGGCTACCGCGGGCGCGACGATCGTCACCGGATGTGGGTTGAGCCCCGGCCTCACCAATTTCATGTGCCGCCTGGCCGCTGCCCAACTCGACGAGGTGGACAAGATCGCGATCCATGTCGCTCGCTCCACAGCTGATGCCGCGAGTCCAGCATCCCTTCGGTCGTTCGTGCGAACCGTGGCCGGGGGCCCGCCTCCGGCGTCCAGGGGGCCGGAGGACCCGGGCTCAGCGACACCGCGCCCGTCGTTCTTTCCGGACCCTGTGGGATGGGTCGAGACCTTCGGATACGACCATCCCGAGCTCTTGACGCTGCGCCGTTCGTTCCCTGGAGTTCGATCGGTGGAGTTCCGAGCGGGCCTGGCCGAGAGGGCGGCCATGGACATGGTGCGTGCGCTCGCCGCCGTGAGCGGGTCCGAGGACTCGGGTGGAAAATCGACCGTCGCGCCCGAGGTGTTGCGCCGGGTTCTCGGACGGATGCCGGCCCGAGGGGCCGAGTGGGCGGCCGCTCGCGTGGATGTCGAGGGCCGCCACGAGGGAAGGCCCCTGTCGATCAGCTACGGGATCGTCGACCACCTCACGAACCTCGCGGCCCTACCGATGGCTCAGGCCGCGCTCGCTCTAGGAACCGGTGACACGGCGGCCCCGGGTATCCACGCGCCGGATGAGGTCTTCGGAGCGAAGCCATTCCTGCGGACTCTGAGTCACAGAGGGCTCCGCATCGCTCGGCTCGAGCCCTACGAGGTTTAGAGACTAGTCGTCTCGCTCCGAGAAGGTCATGTCGATACCGCCGGCCACATCCGAAGCGAGGTTATAGATGAACGCTAGGAGCAAGTTCAAGAGGGAACCCAGGACCACCAGCGTGAACCCGATGAGCAGGGTCCACTTCTCGAGGAAGCCGAGCGTGATCCGGAAGTTCTGTTCGAGCTCGAAAGCAGTCTGGACCTCTTCGATCGTTCGGAATAGACCGGCGGACTCGAGCAGCCAGTAGACGACGGCAACGAACACCAGACCGACCACCAGGCAGCACGCGTAATAGACGAACGACAGCTTGAGGACGCTGATGGGGTCAACGTGGCGGAGGGTCCTCTTGACTCGCCGCACGGTGGGCCGGTAACGAGGAGAAGGGCTGGCGTAACGGCCCGAGGGAGCTTGGCGCGGGATGACGTCGGTCCTCACCGGGCGCGGCGCCACGCCACTGTCGCTCTGGGTCCTGGACGTGGTGCGCTCCGGGGTTCGGCGCGGCGAACGTCCAGTGGCTACCGCTTCGACCCTGTCGGGGGGGACTTCGTCCACGGGGTCGAACACTGGTCCGGTCGCCTCGGGCTGGACGTGGCCGCCGGTTGCCGAAGAAGCCGGGGTACCGGCGCTCCAGACTCCCGACCGCTCGTTACTACTGGCCACCGCTTTCTCCCTTGACGCCCGACCTTGGCGTTCAGTATGGGCGAACGCCGGCGATCCCGCTAGCAATGGGGCCTGACGATCCGGGCTCTCAGAGCGGGTCATTCCTACCCTTCGGCGGTCCCAAGGCACTCTTTAGACGCTGACGCCCCGCCAACGGGTTCGCCCGATCAGGTCGGTAGCTCGCCCTGAGCCTTTTCTTCTTCGTCTTCTGCGACGGTCACCGACGGCGCTATCGCCGACACGGTCATGTCGGCGGAGAGATTCATGATCCGAACGCCGGTTGCGGGACGGCCCTGCCGTGAGATGTTCTTCACCGCCACACGGATGACCTGACCGTCGCTCGAGATGAAGAACACCTCGTCTTCGAGAGCGACCGAAACGGCGCCGACGATCGGGCCCCGTGGTTTCGTCAACTTCGCGGCGATAACCCCTTTGCCTCCACGGCCCTTGCGCGGGAACTCCGGAAGCTTCGTCCGCTTGCCGTAGCCGAACTCGGTCACCACCAGCAGGTCCGAAGTCTCGTCCCGTGTCACGACCTCGCACGCGACCACTTCATCGTCGGGGTCGAGCTTGATGCCGATCACTCCCGTCGCGGTGCGACCCATCGGGCGAACGTGATCCTCCTTGAATCGGATCGCCTTGCCCTTCTTCGTGATCAGCAAGACGTCGTTGTCACCGGCCGTTGGACGAACCCGCACGACTTCGTCGCCGCCCTTCAGGTTCAGGGCGATGATGCCCTCCTTGCGCGATGAGTCGTACTCCTGGAAGAGCGTTTTCTTGACCATGCCGCGCTTCGTCGCGATCAGGAGGTAGCGGTTCGTCTCGTAATCGCGCGTGTCGATCACTGCGGCGACGCCATCCCCGGGGCGCATGGGAACGACATTCACCACGGCAGTGCCTCGAGCCGTCCGGTCCCGCTTCGGGATCTCATGCGCCTTCAGGCGATAGACCCTGCCCGTATTCGAGAACAACAGGAGATAGGAGTGCGCGGTCGTCGCGATGAGGTGGTCGACGATGTCTCCCACTTTGAGGGCTGCTCCCCGAACCCCCCGGCCCCCACGGCCCTGACGCTTATAGGTGTCGAGTGGCACCGTCTTGACATAGCGGTCTCGCGATACGGACACCACGAGATCCTCGTCCGCGATGAGGTCTTCGATGTCGAACTCGCCCTCGTCGGGGACCAGGCGAGAACGGCGCGCGTCGGCGAACTTCTCTTTGACTTCCTTCAGCTCGTCGGCGACGATCCGGCGCACCTTCCCGGGGTCGGCCAGGATGCCCTTCAACTCCGCGATCGTCTTCTGCAGCTCGGCATGTTCATCGCGCACTTTGTCCTGTTCGAGGGCGGTGAGTCTGCGAAGTGGCATGTCGAGGATGTGTTGCGCCTGGATCTCAGTGAGAGCGAACCGGGCGATCAAGCCGCCACGTGCCTCCTCGACGTCTGCCGCGGCACGGATCAGTTCGATGATCTCTTCGATGTTGTCGAGGGCGATGATGAGCCCCTCGAGGATGTGTGATCGCTCCTCGGCCTTCCGCAGGCGATAGCGCGTGCGCCGCACCGTAACTTCCACCTGGTGAGTGATGTATGCCTCGATGACCTGAGCCAGGTTGAGGGTGCGCGGGACCCCGTCATCCAACGCCAGGATGTTGACGCTGAAGTTCTCCTGCAGCTGTGTGCGTTTGTAGAGTTGGTTCAGCACCACCTGAGGGATCGCGTTCCGCTTCAGATCGATGACCATCCGGATGCCCTCACGTGAGGATTCGTCCCGCAGGTCCGCGATGCCTTCGAGTCGCTTCGTCACCACGAGCTCGGCGATCTTCTCGGTCAACCGAGCCTTATTGACCTGGTACGGGATCTCGGTCACGACGATCCGGGGGTTCCCTCGTGGCCCTTCCTCCACCTCGCAGACGGCCCGCATCTTGACCGAGCCGCGCCCGGTCGTGTATGCGTCCTTGATCCCCTGACGACCGAGGATGAGGGCGCCGGTCGGGAAGTCGGGCCCCTTCACGTGCTTCATCACGGCCGAGAGCGTCTTCTCCTTGTCCTCCGCGAGCTCCGGGTTCTCGAGGATCTCGACCACCGCGTCTATGACCTCACCGAGGTTGTGTGGAGGGATATTCGTGGCCATTCCCACTGCGATCCCGCTGGACCCGTTCACCAGCAGGTTCGGGAAGCGCGCCGGAAGAACCAACGGCTCGTTCTCATAGCCGTCGTAGTTCGGAGCGAAGTCGACCGTCTCTTCGTCGATGTCACGCAGGAGCTCCATCGCCAGGCGGGACAGCCTGCACTCGGTGTAACGCATGGCCCCGGGCGGGTCGCCATCGATCGAGCCGAAGTTCCCTTGTCCGTCGATGAGCTCGTACCTGGTCGAAAAGTCTTGAGCCAGGCGGGCCAGGGCATCGTAGATCGACTGGTCACCGTGCGGGTGGTACTTCTTCATCACGTCACCGACCAGCGCAGCGCACTTCCGGTGCTGACGGTCGGGACGCAAACCAGCCTCGAGGCCTGCGAATAGGACCCGCCTGTGCACCGGTTTCAAACCATCTCGCACATCGGGAAGCGCCCGGCTAACGATGACCGACATCGCGTACTCGAGGAACGAGTACTGAACCTCCTCTTCGAGGCTTATCTCGGAGATGCCGATCCCATTACCCAAGGCGGCGTCATCGTGCAGTTTGTCTTGAAAGGGTTCGTCAGGCATGTCTACCTAAATGTCGAGGAAACGGATGTCTTTCGCATTGCGCTGGATGAACGTCTTGCGGGCGTCAACGTCCTCGCCCATAAGTGTCGAGAAGATCTCCTCGGCGAGAGCAGCATCCTCCATGGTCACGCGCAAGAGCCTGCGGCGTTCCGGATCGAGGGTCGTGTCCCACAGCTCGGAGGGATCCATCTCCGAGAGACCCTTGAAGCGAGCGGCCTCGATCTTCGCCCCGTTCGATTGCGTGCGATAGACATCGAGCTGCTCGTCGTTGAGGAAGTAGAGCACTTTGCCTTTGTGCTTCACGCGGTAGAGAGGAGGCTGGGCGACATAGACGTAACCGGCGTCGATCAGCTCCGGCATGTACCGGAAGAAGAACGTCAGCAACAGTGTCTTGATGTGCGACCCATCCACGTCCGCGTCGGCCATAGAGATGATCTTGTGGTACCTGCACTTGGTGAGGTCGAATTCCTCGCCGATGCCGGTGCCCACCGCCGTGATGATCGCCTGAACCTCTTTGTTCTCGAGGATCTTCGCCAGCCGGGCCCGCTCAACGTTGAGGATCTTCCCCCGCAACGGCAGGATCGCCTGAACCGCGCGATCACGCCCTTGCTTCGCGGTGCCTCCCGCGGAGTTTCCCTCGACGATGTAGAGCTCTGCCTCGGCAGGATCCCGGGTCTGGCAATCGGCCAGCTTCCCGGGGAGGGTCGACGACTCCAGCAGTGATTTGCGCCGTACGAGATCGCGCACCTTGCGCGCTTCGAGGCGGGCGCGCTGGGCGGCCAACGCCTTGATGCAGATCGCTCGGGCATCTCCCGGATGCTCCTCCAAGAACTCGCCGAATCGCTGGTTCATCGAAGTCAACACGAAGGAGCGGATCTCGGTGTTCCCGAGCTTCGTCTTCGTTTGCCCTTCGAACTGCGGGTCGCGCAGTTTCACCGAGACGATGGCGGTCAACCCCTCGCGAACATCCTCGCCCGTCAAAGGGTCGTCCTTCTCTTTCAGGATCCCTTTCGCTCGAGCGTAGGAGGTGATGACTCCCGTCAAGGATCTGCGGAAGCCCTCCTCGTGCATGCCGCCCTCATGCGTGTTGATGTTGTTGGCGAACGTGAAGACCGACTCGTTGTACGAGTTCGTCCACTGCATCGCTACCTCGAGCTCGTGGTTTTCACCCTTCGCCTCGAAATAGACGACGCGTTTGCTAACCGCATCACGGGAAGCATTGAGGTGTTTGACGAAATCCACGATCCCGCCGGTGTAACGAAAGACTTCCTTGGCTTCGGGCTCGACGCGCTGATCGATTAGCTGTATCTCGAGACCCTTGTTCAAGAACGCCATCTCGCGCATTCGCTGCACCAGGGTGTCGAACTTGAACTCGCGCTCCTCCGTGAAGATCTCGGGGTCGGGCCAGAAGGTAACCGTCGTTCCCGTGCGCTTGATCGGCTTGACCTTTTTCAGAGCTGCCTGGCGGGCTCCGCGCCGATACTCTTGTTGCCACAACTGACCATCGCGAGCGACCTCGACCAGCAGGCGCTCGGACAGTGCGTTGACGACCGATACCCCGACGCCGTGCAGACCACCGGAGACCTGGTACC
>JALZOM010000056.1 GCA_030913945.1 Actinomycetota bacterium | reverse complement strand
GCTCGCATCCATCGGTATCGCAGAAGGCTTCTGTCGGATGTCCGTAGGACTCGAGGAGCCGCACGACATCATCGACGATCTCCGCAACGCTTTGGACGAAACGGCCTAGTCGTTGTTCTCGCTGTCGTTCAGTATCAGGTAGTCCTCGACCCCGTCGAACTCGGCACGCACCTCGCGCGCCAGTAGGTCGGCGACGACCTCCTCCACCGAACATCCCCCATGGCAGATACGAACCACGTTCTCAGTGATCGGCATCCACACGTCGGCGGCCACGCCCAGTTCGTGGATGGGTTTGCAGCTCTTGACCCCCTCGGCCACCATGTTCATGGAACCGATGATCTCGTCGATCTTGAGTCCTTTGCCCAGCGAGATTCCCACTGAATGATTGCGTGATTGTGGGCTCGCGCACGTTGCGATGAGATCGCCGACGCCGGCGAGGCCCAACAACGTGATGGGCTGTGCGCCGAAACCGACCGCGAAACGTGCCATCTCGGCCAAGCCTCGCGTCATCACCGTGGCCTTGGTGTTGTCGCCGAAACCTAGTCCATCCGCCATCCCGGCCGCGATCGCGAGCACGTTCTTGAAGGCACCGCCGATCTCGGAGCCGATGACATCGTTGTTCGTGTAACAGCGGAAGGAAGGCGTGTGAAAGATCTCCTGTAGGTGACCGCAGGTCGAATCGTCCACGCACGCGATCGTGGATGCCGCAGGGTGGCCCTCGACGATCTCACGCGCCAGGTTCGGCCCGGTGAGCACCGCGATCCTCGACGGCGTGATCCCCTCGACCTCCTCGTCCAGGACCTCCGACATCCGCTTCTTGGTCTCGACCTCGAGCCCCTTGGTGAGGCTGACATAGATCGCGTCGTCCCCCGCGGCGGGCGAGACCTGGCGAAGGACGCTGCGAAAGCCGTGCGAAGGAACCGCCATCACGATGACCTCGGCGCCATCCAAGGCCTCGTCGAGATCGCTCGTCGCGCTCAACTCCTCGGGGAGCTGCACGTCGGGCAGGTACTCGGGGTTCTCGTGAAACAGGTTGATGGTCTCGGCGAGCTCGGATCGCCGGGCCCACAGCTTGGTTTCGTACTCGCCCTTGCGCGTCAGGAGTGACGCCACCGCGGTCCCCCATGACCCCGCTCCGATGAATGCAAGCTTCGTCACGCGGCCCTCCTTAGCTTCGGCCGCCTGCGGTCTGCGATCGCCGGGCGCAACCCCGCCACGAGCAGAGCCAGCTCCTCGCTCAGCCGCCTCGAGACATCGGTGATCGCATCGCGAGACTCATCGCCCACCGGCACCTGCATGGCCTCGCCGACCTGGATCGCGATGTCCTGTCTCGGCGGCCACCAGTGCTTTCGGAAGTCTTTGGGCCAGACGTTCTGCGTTCCCCACAGCGCGCACGGGATCAGGGGCGCCCCCGTCTGGAGCGCGAGGCGAGCGGCTCCGCTCTTCGCCGTCATCGGCTTGAGATCGGGATCGTCCGTGATGGTCCCCTCGGGGAAAACGGCCACCAGCTCGCCCTCCTGGAGCGCCCGGTAGGCGTGATCGAGAGCCATAGGAGCCTCGCGGGTGCCTCGCCGGACCTCGATCTGCCCGGCCCCGCGGACGATCCAGGCGATGCGCTTGTCCTGGAACAACTCGGATTTCGCCAGGAAGCGCACCCGTCGGCCCACCTCATCGACGAGGTAGGCCGCGGCGAACGGATCGAGAAAGGCGATGTGGTTGAAGGCCAGGATCGTTCCGCCCGTCCTCGGGATCCTCTCCACCCCCTCGAGCGTCCAGCGGAACCAGGTCGCCAGCCACGGCTTCAGGATGCCCCTGGCCAGCAGGTAGGTCGGTTCCAATCCCCCTCCTCGAGAGCGTTTAAGAGCCGCCATCATACGGAGGCGCGCCGATTTGGATGGCGAACGGTTGTTCGATATACTTCCGTCACTATGAGACGACTAACGGAACCCGAAGCTCACAGGGCCCGAGCGGCCATCATCGAAGGCGACTTCCCGGAGGGCATGCGCGCTCGCTGCGCCAGATGCCGCAGAGTCAAGCCGGCGACCGAGGGGGAGTTCGTCTCCGTCACCGTGCCCGGTACGGGGCCAATGAAGATGTTCAAGTGCTCGGACTGCCGGGACGTGTGGCGCGACAGCGCGGCCTGACGACTCCTCCTTACGCTGGGGCGGCCCTCGCCGACCGGTAGTGCATGGGTGGATCTGAAGAGCTTTGACCTACGCAAGTTCGCGGTTATCGCCGCAGTATTCATCGCGGCTCATGACGATCGATCTGGATCGGCTGTCCGACACCAGGCCACTGGAGTTCGGCTCCTCCAGGGAGCTGATCGAAACCCTGAACGACGAGGGGGTCGTGGCCTGCGAGACGACGGTGGCGGGCACGGGCGTCGACGATGTCATCGAATGCCGGCACGACGACGTTACGACCACCGTGACCTTCTTTGACGACTCGGAACGGAAGGAGGCGTTGTTGCGCGACCCCGAGAGCGCGCCCGGGCCCACACCCCCGTATCTGGTGGTCGGTCGCGCATGGATCATCACCGCTTCGAACGCGGGCGAGGCGAAGCGGATAGCCGACACGGTGGGCGGTTACGTCGACGCCGCGAGCGCCCCCTAACTGGCGGCCACCGAAGCGAGATGGAGGCGGCGGTCTAGCCCGGATCTCCGGCGGCGTCCGCCCTCGCCGCGGCGAGCGCCTGCTCGGTCGGCCACCGGGTGCTCGCGTGGGGGTCGGATGGCTTGATCCGCTCTCGCTGCTTGAGCGCCAGGCGGTCCATCACCTCGAGGGCCGCGGGCTCCTCGTCGGCATCACGAAGCTCCAGGACGCCCGCGTCGACGGCTCGCTTCAGATAGTCCTGCCCAACCTCCGATCGAACCAGGATCATCGTCCATCCCTCCATGCCGAGGCCCCCACAGGAGAGGTCTGCGTGCTCGGCCGCGAAGTCGGGACAGTGATGGCACCACTCGTTGGCGTAGGGGCGCGCCTGCTTCAACGGGATGTTGATGTCCTCGCCCGACTTCAGCGTCACGATGACCTTCCCCTTCACATTGACCTTCTCGATATCGCTCAGAGGGACACCGCGCTCGCCCTGGACCTTGCCGATCATGAAAGCCTCGTAGTCGAACGTCTCACAGCACATGAGCCCGATCACGAGCTTCACGGGCCGCACCCAACGTTTGATCCCCTCGGCGGCAAGCTGACGGACCGCCGTCGACTCGCACGACACGCCCACGAGAGCAACACTCTTGCAGCGCGCTTCGATCACTTTCTTGAGACCCAACGGTGTGGCGCAGTAGGTGTAGCGGGACCCCGCTGCGGCCAGGAGATCCTCGCTGTTCCTCACGAGCTTCGGCTCATCGAGCCACGGCACGTCATCGGAAGGAGCCGCGACCACGGCCCCGTCGAGCTCCCCTCGATCGAGGCCCCATGCCAGGAGGGCGGTCACCGCCCCACCATCCTGCCCCCGGGCGAGGATCCGCTCGTCGGTGGCGCGAGCGAGCGTCTTGAGGCGGTAGGTCCCTTCGGGCTGCGCCTCGTCGCGACGCTGATTGTGGACGGCCTGTTCGATGACGTCCAGGGCCGGATCCAGTCGCAGACACGCCATGGCGCACAGCGAGCAGCCTTCCTCGCCGTGCACGCAGTTGTCGAACGGGGAGCGACCGTCGGTCTGGATCGGGTCCCAATCTCGCAACTCGAGAACCTTGTGTGGGCACGCCACTATGCAAGCGGAGCAGCTACAACAGATCTCCGTGGCGACGACCTCGGAATAAAGATGCTTCCAGTGCTTGCGCTCGGCGTCCATGCGTTCCTTTCAGGTCCACCTCGTCGGGCGACATCACCGGACTCTGCAGAACCATACCGGGGGACTCCCCGAAGAGCCGCCCATCGTCCGGCGGTAGCCGACTACGCTGCCCGGATGGATGCCGGCATCATCCCGGTCAAGCGACTGGATCGCGCGAAGAAGCGGCTCGCTGACGACTTCGACGAGGAGCAGCGAGTGGCGATCGCCCGCGCTCTACTCGACGATGCATTGGATCTCTGCCACGGCAGCCCGTTCCTGTCATGGTGGGTGGTTAGTGATGACGAGGCCGTTCTCGAGCGCGCGAAGGAACGCCGACTGTCCACTCTTCAGGATGGCGGATCTGGACTTAACGATGCACTCGTCCTTGCGATTGCCACGGTGGCCAGCGCGGGGGCAAAGTCGACGACGATCATTCCCGTGGACGTCCCGCTAGCGCAGCCCGAAGATCTGCAGGATCTCCTCGATACCGGCGCGACGTCCGACATCACGGTGGTGCCCTCGGAGAGGGACGGAGGAACGAACGGTCTCTACCTGAGGCCACCCGGGATACTCGCGCCGAGGTTCGGGCCCGGGAGTCTCGCATCTCATCTGGCCGCCGCCGAACGCGCCGGCGTGCGTTGCTCGATCCTCAGTCTCGATGCGTTGTCCCTCGACATCGACACGGTCGAGGACATCCAGACACTGTTGAGCATCGATCGAGCGAGCCGGACGAAGACCGCCGCGCTGCTCGCAGACATCAGTCGCCGGGTGGTGCCGAAGCCTTCCTAGGTTCGTTCACGCCCGGGGATTGGGCCGCGATGCTGTCCGCCTTCTCGATCATCGCCTGCTCGGCTCGACCCGCCAGCGTGTCCAGCTTCGCCGGCGTCGGCACCACGGCAACTCCGTCTCTCTGGAGCAGGAACGCGGCCGCCAATGAGCCCGCCCCCAGCAGGACCAGGACGACGGTCTGAGTCGTGGAAGGGGCGGAGGGCGCATCGATGTCCCCGGCCGCGAGGCCTTGGTCGTATCCGGCAGAGCGACCCCACGAATAGCCTCCGAACAACAAGAGGGCCGCCGCCATCGCGATGAGCAACCCTTGCATGAACCGGATCGTCCGACGCTGGCGCGAGTGCGCCACCGGGCCGCGAGCGCTGCCGCCCCCCATCGATCTCTTCATGGCATCAAGATAGCGGCTCGCCGCGTCCCGGGTAAGCCGCCCCCCGCGGGCGCGAAAAAGCCCCGGGGACGCAGCCCCGAGGCTTCGCTTTACAGAACGGATCTACTTCTTGCCGTTCACCAGCTGCTTGAAGGTTGCTCCGGCCTTGAAGGCGGGAACCTTCGACGCCTGGATGCGGATCGTCTCGCCGGTCTGCGGGTTGCGAGCATCCCGAGCCGAGCGCTCGCGGCGCTCGAACGTGCCGAAGCCCGGCAACGAGATCTTCTCGCCCTTCTGCACCGTGCTCTGAACGGTGTTGATCAGCTCGTCGAGTACGTCGTTGACGAGGCGCTTGGACTCTCCGGTGGAAGCGGCTACGGAGTCGATGAGTTCGCTCTTGTTCAAGGTGGTTTCCTCCTCTGAATACCTGGGGTCGAATACCGGCCTACCCTATAGGCCGACGGTGGGTCCCGGTCGTCAATTTCGTCGCCGAGAACCCCTTTCCTGCACGGTTTTCGCCCGATGCGAGCCGCCGGCAGCCTATTTC
>JALZOM010000038.1 GCA_030913945.1 Actinomycetota bacterium | reverse complement strand
GTACAAAGCCCATTTTCGGGGGTGGGCCCGCCTAGGATGGCCGCATGGTGCTGAACAGGCTTCCGTTCGACTCGCCCGGGGCAGAGGGCGAATTCCAGCGCGTCGAGGTCCACCGCAGCTCTCGCCGCAAGAAGACGATCTCGGCCGAGATCGTCGGCGACGTCCTGGTGGTATCGGTTCCGGAGCGCATCTCGAGAGCCGAGGAGCAAGAGTGGGTGGCCCGGATGACGGGTCGGATGTCCGAGCGGAGGCGGAAGGAACGCCTGAACGCCCAGGGCGACCTGGCGCAGCGAGCGGTCGAACTAGCGGATCGCCACCTGGACGGCGTCCGGGCCTCGGACATCGCCTGGGTCGAGACGCAAAGGTCGCGCTGGGGCTCGTGCTCGCCCGACGACGGCACCATCCGTTTATCGCTCGCGCTGGCCGCTTACCCAGCCTGGGTCCGCGACTACGTGATCGTTCACGAGCTGGCGCACCTCGTAGTTCCCGATCACTCCGATCGCTTCTGGGCGCTCGTCGAGCGCTACCCGCTGACCGAGCGCGCGCGCGGATTCCTCATCGCGAAGGGGATGGAAGAGGGCTGATCAGCTGGCGCGCTCTTACGGGAGCGTGCGCCAGAACAGGACCTCGCGGACACCGGCGCGCTCGAGCATGCCGACCGCGAGAGCGGCGCGCACTCCCGCCCCCGCCGCAACGGCTACCGGCCCCTGGGTGGCGAGCTCGCTCGCGCGGGTCCAGAGGCGTTCGATCGGGATGCGCCCCCCCGGATCCGAGACCTGCGCGCCCGGGTCACCGACGTCCAGGACGAATGCATCCGGGGGAGCAGGTCCCGAGACGATCTCCGTTGAGACAGGTGTTCCGTTCTCGGCCGCCCAACCGTTCACCGCATCGCTGACGTAGCCGACCACGGTGAAACCCTTGCCGCGCAGCGACGATGCGGCATTGGTGAGATCACCCGCGCCGAGATCGAGCAACAGCAGTGACGAATCCAGCGGGAGACAGTCGCGGGCGCGTGACGGCATGCCCGGTCCGAACTCGTACAACAACTCGATGGTGCCCGGGATATGGACGTCGAGGTAGTCCTCCACTGGTCTGAGGTCGATCGGCGTGGTGCCCTGTGCCATCTCCGCCGCCGCCTCGTCGTACGAGAGCTCTTTCAACGAGGTCTTGATCGCCATGCGCGTACCTATACCAGACGAAGGGGGTCGATACTTGAACGATGGCACCCGGACTCATGATCGCGTTGCTCGTCGTGCCGATCGCCGAGCTGTGGGTCATCCTGCAGGTCTCCGATCGGGTCGGCGTGCTCAATACGATCGGCTTGCTAGTCCTCGTTTCGATACTGGGGGGATGGTTGTTGAAGCAGCAGGGAGCGGCTACATGGCGGCGGCTGCAAGCAGCCCTGCGCAGGGGCGAGATGCCGACGGTCGAGGCGATCGACGGAGCTCTGATCCTCTTCGGTGGGGCGCTCCTGCTCACCCCCGGCTTTGTGACCGACCTGGTCGGCCTGGCGCTGATCTTCCCGCCGACGCGAGCAAGCCTCAGGGGGGTGTTCCGCAGATTCGTGAAGAAGAGCGCCGGCCGGCGCTGGCAGGTGATCGAGACACGAGGCCCGACCCCTCGCGTCGTGAAGGTGGAGAAGTCGGTCCGCCCTAGGGGCTCGACTCCTCCCGGGTCGTCTCGGCTGCCGCCTTCGTCTGGGGATCCGGCCGAGGATCCCGGGGACGATTCTCGGGATAGCCGCTGACCGGTCCCACTTTGCCCTGCTCGGGATACGCCGCGTCCCGATACTCCTGGGCCGATCGTTGGTGTGAGTTGATCCGGACCCTAAGCTCCTCGGGATACTCACCGGTGTGCACCGGAACCCCGAGCGACTCCGCGGCGCGCTCTGCTTCCTCGACCGAGTGGAGAACCCAACGCTCCCACGCCCCGTCGGGAGCAACCAGGACCAATTGAGCGTCGTGCAGCCCTATGCGCACGATGACGGCTTCCGTTCCGTCGCCGTGCATCCGAACGTAATCGCTCGGGTGCTTGGCGCGCCTACGCCGGGTTGGTTCGGGTGTGTTCTCGAAGGGCCAGGCGCGTTCCACTCGGGTCTCTCTCCAGGTAGCGCGATGTTCGCGGGAGCGTAGCAGCAGTAGCTAGATGACCAGGCCTCCGTCGACGCACAGCACCTGCCCGGTGATGATGTTCGACTCGTCGCTCGCGAGGAACACGAAGGCCGGAGCGATCTCTTCGGGGGTCCCGTAGCGGCCCAGCGCGAAACGTGCCAGTCGTCGCTTCGCGATGGCCGGATCCTCGAGCAGCGGCTCGGTCATGGCGGTCAACGCGGCGGGGGCGATCGCATTGACGTTTATGGCCAGCCCGCCGAGCTCTTTGGCCCACGTCTTGGTCAGTCCGACTATCCCCATCTTCGCTGCGGCGTAATTCGATTGCCCCACGGAGCCGATCAACCCGGAGGCGGAGGTCACGTTGATGATCTTTCGGTGACGGGGCTTGCCGGCGTCCACCTCCTGTTTGGCTATATCGCGCCAGTGACGGACGACGGCGCGACCGCAGGCCCAGGTCCCCTTCAAATGAACCTCGATCACGGCGTCCCATTCTTCCTCCGACATCTTGTGCATCATCCGGTCGCGCAAGATGCCGGCGTTGTTCACAAGGACATCGACGCCTCCGAAGGCCTCGACAGCGGTTGCCAGGACGGCATCCGCCGAGGCGACCGACCCGATGGGATCGTGATTGGCCACGGCTTCCGCTCCGGTCGACCGAAGGGCCTCGACCGCGGAGTCGGCGGCGCCACCGGCGGCATCGTTGACCACCACCCGGGCCCCCTCGGCGGCGAAGGCCTTGGCGATGGCGAGCCCGATCCCGGCCCCTGCGCCGGTGACGATGCAAGCCTTGTCTGTGAGTCTTCCGGACATGGCTGAGCATCCTATCCAGGCACCCGCATCGTTTGCGGAACGAAAACGCTTATGTATCGTGGCCGTATGCCGGACGAGAAGAAGACACCACTCTCACAGGCCGCTTTCGAGCGGCTGAAGGTGGAGCTGGGGTTCCTCGAGGGTGAGGGCCGGCAGAAGATCATCGAGGCGATAGCCACCGCACGCGCCCATGGGGATCTCAGTGAGAACGCCGAGTATCACGCCGCGAAGGATCAGCAGGGGATGCAGGAAGCGCGCGTGCGTCAGCTTCGCCAGATGCTCGAGAGCGCGGAGATCGTCAAGGGGGATGACTCCGGCGTCGCCAAGCCCGGGATGCTCGTGACCATCAAGTACCAGGACGACGACGAGACCGAGACCTATTTCCTCGGCCTGCGCGAGGAGAAGGGCGGGGAGTTCGACGTGCTCACCCCCGATTCGCCGATCGGAAGGGCGGTATTGGGGCGGTCGGCCGGCGAGGCGGTCGTGGCTGAGGTTCCAACCGGTGCGCTGAAGGTGCAGCTCGTAGAGGTCCGCTCGCCCTAACGGACGCGCAGGCCCCGGCGCCACACCCCCCGGATCGCAGTGAGTGAGGCCGCGCCGTCCAGTGGGTCGATCGCCACCAGGTCGGCGTCCCTCCCGGGGGCTATCGCTCCGGTCCGCTCGAGCTTCAGATACTCCGCCGAGGCGGACGTAGCCGACCGGATGATGTCCATGAGGCTCATGCCGGCCGCGTACAGGGCGTCGATCTCGCGCCGGTCGATCCCCGGTTTCGGACCTTCGTTGCCGAGATCGGTCCCGTATACGACCCGGCCCCCTGCGACGAGGAACCTGGCTGTGTTCTCGATCGCGACGCTGAGGTCGTCGCCGCGAACGGCCAGCGTCGGCACGATCGTCACCTCTTGCTCGACGAGCCGGGAGATGACCTCATCCGGGATGACCTCGTTGCTCATAAGCATGTGTGCGAGCTCATCGATCCCTGCGTCGAGAGCCTTTAGCAGTTCATCCAGTCCATGGATATGACCGGTAACGCGAGCGCCGCGATCGTGAGCTGCCGTGACGATGGCAGCGAGTTCGGCTGCGCCGAGCGTGGGGCCGGCGGGTGGATTCAGCGCGATCTTCACGATGCTCGCACCGTGTACGAGCTGGCGGTCCACGGCCTTGGGCGCATCGAGCGGTGAGGCAACCTCGTAGCCGGTTCCCGGCGGTGCCCAGGCCGCACGCGTGGGATAGCCGCCCGGGGTCGTGAGCATCTGTCCGGCCGCGATGATGCTGGGCCCCTCGAAGTCCGCCGCTGCCGATCGATCGACCAGAGGCCAGATCTCGTCGGGGGGCCAGGCCAGATCGCGGACGGTCGTGACCCCGCCCCACAGAACGTCCCGTGGGGAGACGAACCCGATGTGGACGTGAGCGTCGATGAAGCCTGGGATGAGCGTCGCCCCCTCGACCTCGACCTCGGGCCCGTCGGACGCGATGGTCGAGGAGGGCCCCGCGTCCGCGATCCGGCCGTCGCGAACGACAACCGACGCATCCTCGATCGGGGTCAAGCCGGTTCCGATCAGCGCACTTGCGACGCGGATCGTGTAGTTCGTGGCGGTCACGGAGCCAAGGCTCCCCGTTGCGGGCTTCGCGCGCAAGCGCGGTCATGGGGTAGAACTCGTACATGAGAGCAGTCCCCACGCGCTCCACCGTCGCCACATTCGCCGCGCTTGCGCGCGGGGCCCTGGGGCCGAGCTACACGCCCGAGGTCCCACAGCGGATGCTCGCGATGCTCGGCCAGGTCGCATCGGAGGCGGAGGCGAACCAGCTCGTGGGGGC
>JALZOM010000011.1 GCA_030913945.1 Actinomycetota bacterium | reverse complement strand
ATCGAAAGGAAGTCCCGGCCCCGTGGCAATGGCGACGATCACCTCCGGGAGTGCAGATCGGCACGTTCAGCTCTATGGGGTCGTAGGTAGGAAAGAACTTACCAACCAAGGGGCGCGATTTCTTGCCCGCGTGGATCAAGACGCGACCACGGTGCGACGTCCCCCGCCATGAGCGGCTTTTCCACGTCCTTTTGAATCCCTGCACGATCGCCCAGGCCCAAGGCTGAGCAACAGTCAACGCCCGAGGGGCATCCACAGTTGATATTGCATCACATGCGCCATCCGACGTGCTCAATTCTGGTGATCTGCAACTATCGATCTGCCGGATTCAGGAGGTCACGAGCTGGGCTCGAGCCGCGCGAAGCTCGTCGACCACTAAGGCGTGTTCGGCCTCGATGCGCCCGAGGAGCTCCGGCGCGTGTGCGAGGTCACCGTCCTTCGCCACTACCTCGAGCTGAGCGCATAGCGACGACAGGCCGAGCGCTCCAAACGTGGAGGCGTTCGACTTGAGGGTGTGCGCGGCGCGCCGGACGACGTCGTCGTCGTGGGACGCGAGGCCCTGTCGGGCTTCATCCAACATCTTCGGCGCATCCACCGCGAACTCGTCGAGCAGCTCCGCGACGAATCCTGGATCGCCTCCCATCGATTCGACCAGTCTCGGGAGCACATCGGAATCGATGGCCCCGGTCGCCGGCCCCTGGCCATCACCCGCCCGGATCCCCGTGGGGGATTTACTCGCGATCGTCGACGCACGTTCGAGCGCCCCGACGAGCTCCGTTGTTCTGATCGGCTTCGTCAGGTACTCGTCCATGCCGGCTTCGAGGCAACGTTCTCGATCGCCCTGCATCGCGTTGGCCGTCATCGCTACGATGCGTGGACGATCGGTTGCCCATCGCTCGATGATCTGACGGGTGGCTTGGAGACCATCCATCTCGGGCATCTGTACGTCCATCAAAATCACGTCGTAGCTCCGACGCTCGACGCTCTCTATCGCCTCGAGGCCGTTACCCGCGACGTCGGCGCCGTAGCCCATCTTCTCGAGCAGCTTCAAGGCGAGCTTCTGATTCACGGAGTTGTCTTCCGCGAGGAGTATCCGGAGCGGGTACCGCGCAGCCATCTCGAGGTCCAGCTCTCGCGCGGACGCCGGAGCCTGCGTCGTTTCCTCCTTCTCGCCCACGCCCGCCATCAAAGCGGACCTGAGTCCGGCAGGCTTGAGCGGCTTGGAGAGGTATTGCGCGAAGCGTGCCTCTTCGTAACGCGGGTCCTGCTTGACCTCCGCCAGGGAGACCGACGACAGAAGCACTAGCGACAAGTGGGGCGAGCGTTTGCGGATCTCGCACGCCAGCTCGAGGCCGTCCATCTCGGGCATCATGAAATCGATGACCGCGACATCGAACGGCGTTTCTCGATCGAGCGCCTCGAGAGCTTCGCTGCCGGAACGAGCCAGGGCGACGTTCATGCCCCACCCGCCCGCATGGCGCTCCACGATCCTGCGGTTCGTGTCGTTGTCGTCCACGACAAGGAGACGTTTGCCGCGCAATCCGGCCAGTCGCGGTGCCGGAGTTGCGGTTTGCTGCGAGACCGCCACCACGATGTGGATGTGGAACTGGGAGCCGCGACCTGGGATGCCTTCGCTCTCGACCCAGATGGTTCCGCCCATCAGCTCCGCAAGCCGCTTACTGATGACCAGACCGAGGCCGGTTCCTCCGTATTTGCGGCTCGTGGATGCGTCGGCCTGGGTGAACGACTGGAAGAGACGCCCGATCTTTTCCGACGCGATGCCTATGCCGGTATCGCGCACTACGATCTTCAGCGTCACTTCGGCGGACCCTTCGAGGGACGCGGACCCCACGGTGACCACGACCTCGCCCGACTCCGTGAATTTGACGGAATTGTTGAGGAGGTTGAGGAGGATCTGCCGGAGACGTGCCGAGTCTCCGATCACGAGGTCGGGCACCGCGTCGTCGATGTCGTAGACGAGGTCGAGGTCCTTCTTCGCCGCGAGGGGACCGATCAGGTCGATCACGGCTTCGATGCACTCTCGAAGATCGAAAGGTGCTACTTCGATCTCCATCCGTCCGGCTTCGATCTTCGAGAAGTCCAGGATGTCGTTGATGATCCCTAGGAGAGCCTCGCCACTGCTGGAGACGACGGACGCGTAGTCGCGTTGCTCGTCGTTGAGCTCCGTCGTCATCAAGAGCTGACTCATGCCGATGATGGCGTTCATTGGGGTGCGTATCTCGTGGCTGGTCGCCGCTAGGAACGCGCTCTTGGCGGCGTTCGCCTGTTCGGCTATCTCTTTCGCGGATTGGGCATCCGCATACAGCCGGGCGTTGTGGATCGCCACTCCCACATTCGCGGCGATCGTCGAGAGCAGGTTCGCGTCGGTCTGCCCGAACCTGCCCTCCGTCGTCATGCTCTGGATCGAGATGACGCCGATCGCGGCTTCGCCGAGCAGGATCGGCACGCCAAGATACGACTTGACCGGGGTTCCGACGATGTCGGAGTTCTCGAAGTGCTCCGCACGGTTCATCAGAAGCGGAACGCGCGACTCGATGATCTGGGAGGTCACGCCTTCCCCGAAGGGTTGCGAGGCGCGGCCCACCTCCCGGACGAACCCCTCGCTGTAGTAGGGGAAATCGATCAGACCTCGCCCTCTGTCGAGGAGCGCTACGTACACGAGGTCGGCTCGGAACGTCTCCTCTATCTTGACGCCGACGAGGTCGATCAACGCGTCCAACTCCAACCTCGTCGCGAGGGCCTCGCCGATGCTGTTCACGGTTCCGAGCTCGGCGACACGCTTCTGTGCCTCGTCTATCAGGCGGGCGTTCTCGAGGGCCAGACTGAGGCTGGCCGCCAGGGTTCTCAGGAACTCCTCGTCGGACTCCGTGAAAGCGTGTTCTCGATCGATGTTCTGAAGGGATATGGCGCCCCGGGCCTCGTCGCCGACCAGAAGAGGGACGTAGAGGACCGATCTGGGCATCTCGCCGGCGAGAACCGGGTTTCCGTATCGTTCTGCCTCCGCCGCGACGTTCGTGTTGATCATCAGGGGCTGCTTCGTCTCCATCACGTGGCGTCGGAACCCGAAGACCTCCACCGGCTCGTCGGGATAGCGAACGCCCTTCTCGATCGAGTAGGGGAAGCGAAGGAGCTGGTTGTCGGCGTCGTATACGGCGATGTCGACGACCTGCGCGTCGAAGATGTCTCGAACTTTGTCGCCCACCAGGTCGTACATCGCCTGCATGTCCAGTTGGGCGGCAAGGCCCTGTTGGATGCTGTTGATGATCGCAAGCTCGGCGTTCCGTTGTCGGGTCTCTTCGATCGCCCGTGCACGGGAGAGGGCGGCCCCCACGTGCTGTGCGACGAAGCTCAATAGCT
>JALZOM010000002.1 GCA_030913945.1 Actinomycetota bacterium | reverse complement strand
GAGCCAGCCGCTCGCTGACGACGGTCGCTAGTGGCGGAAGTGGCGGCGTCCGGTGAACAGCATCGGCACACCATGCTCGTCGGCCGCGTCGATGACCTCATCGTCCCGCACGGAACCTCCCGGCTGGATCACTGCAGTGGCCCCCGCGGATACGGCCGCATCCAGGCCGTCGCGAAAGGGAAAGAAAGCATCCGATGCGCACGCGGTCCCTGTGGCGCGATCGCCCGCGCGCCGAGCCGCTAACTCCGTCGCTTCCACGCGACTCATCTGACCCGCACCGATCCCAACGGCGGCGCCATCGCTGGCCAAGACGATCGCGTTCGACTTCACGTGCTTGGCGACGACCCACGCGAAACGCAGGTCCCGCAGCTGCCGCTCGGTGGGCTGCTCTCTCGTGACGACCTTGGCCTCGCTCGCCGCATCCGGAGGATCCATCGACTGCACCAGCAGACCCCCGGTCACCTTGCGGAGATCGATCTCTTCGGGCACCACCGTTGGCGCCCGGAGGAGACGCAGATTCTTCTTAGCCTTGAGCGTGTCGAGCGCCGCCTCGTCGAAGGCCGGCGCGATCACGACCTCCGTGAAGATCTCGGCGATCCCCTCCGCCGTCGCCGCGTCGCACGGCTGGTTCAACGCGACGATTCCTCCGAAGGCAGACGTGCGGTCACACTCCAGCGCTCTCTGATAGGCAACGTCGAGAGAAGCAGCTATCGCCACGCCACAGGGATTCGAATGCTTGATGATCGCGGCCCCCGTCGAGGGCAATTCGAGTACCAGCCGCCAGGCGGCGTCAGCATCCATCAGGTTGTTGTACGAGAGCTCCTTGCCGTGGAGCTGTTCGGCGGACGCCAGGCCCGCGCTGGCTCCCGCGCTCCGGTAGAAGGCAGCGGTCTGATGTGGGTTCTCGCCATACCGAAGATCCATGACCTTGTTGAAGGACAACGACAGCGCCGGAGCGAACTCCGAGTCCTCCGCGAGATACCCGGCGATCGCCGAGTCATAAGAAGCCGTGTGGGAGAAAGCCTCCTGCGCCAGGGTCCGTCTCATCTCGAGAGGAACCTCGCCGGAGCGCGCCAACGCGTCCAGCACATCCGGGTAGCGGGCGGGATCCACGACCACGACCACCGACTGAAAGTTCTTCGCCGCGGCCCGGACCATCGCGGGCCCCCCGATATCGATCTGCTCGACCGCGTCATCCTCGGCGACATCCGGACGCGCGATCGTCTGTTCGAACGGATAGAGGTTGCAGACCACGAGGTCGATCGCATCGATCCCCTGCGCACGCAGCTGCTCGAGATGCTCCGGTTTGCGCCGATCCGCCAGGATGCCGCCGTGGATCTTCGGGTGCAACGTCTTCACGCGCCCGTCGAGGATCTCGGGCGAACCCGTCACCTCCGTCACCGGCAACACCCGGATGCCTGCGTCTCGGAGCGCGGTCGCCGTTCCGCCGGACGAGATCAACTCGACACCCATGTCGTCGAGGGCCCGAGCGAAGTCGATGATCCCCGTCTTGTCGAAGACGCTGATCAACGCTCTGCCTATCGCCACGGGCGCATCCTAAGGCTCGAGCACGAGCTTGCAGGCTTGTGGCAGGAGGCGGTGCTCTGCCTCCTTGATGCGTGCGTGCAGCGTGTCCTCGGTATCGCCGTCGTGTACCTCGACCTTCTCCTGCAGAAGTATCGGGCCGTGGTCGACGAGGTGATCGACGTAGTGGACCGTCGAGCCCGTCACTCTCACGCCGGCTTCGAGGGCATCTCGCACTGCGTGAGCCCCAGGAAAGTCGGGAAGCAATGAAGGGTGAAGGTTGATCAGCCGGCCACTGAAGCCGTCGACGAAGACGGGGGCCAGGATGCGCATGAAGCCGGCGGACACCACGAGATCGGGCCGGTGGTGTGCCACCTCGTCGCGCAGGGCTTCGCTCCACGCGTCGCGATCGGGCCACTCTTTGGGGGACATCAGGAACGTCTCGATACCGAGGTCGCGCGCGCGCTGCAAGCCCGAGCAGTCTCGATCCGCCCCCACTGCTACGACCGCTCCGGGAACCACTTCCGCGCGGCAAGCTTCAACGAGGGCTTGCATGTTCGATCCGGAGCCGGAGATGAGGACGACGATGCGACGATGGCTCATCCGGGAAGGGACAGAGCCACCGCAAGTTCGCGCAGCGCTCCTGGATACCTGTACTGCAACCCCATATGGGTGCCCTCGAACAGGTCGAGCGTGTACTCGACACCCAGCTTGTCGAGCTCGTTCGCGAACGCCTGCGCACCGAGGTCGAGGTAGAACTGGTCCGACTTTCCCGCATCCAGATAGATGCGCTTCATCGATGACAAGGCATCTCCATGACGAGGAGCCATCCTGACCGGGTCCCACTCGAGCCACTTATTCCACACCTCTTCGATGAGCCGACCGGTACTCACCTCGAAAGGAAGTATCGCCTTGCCCGGGTTGCTCTCGTCGGGCGAATAACACGCCGCCATCGCATAGGTATTCATCGGTCCCCCGTGCAACTCCCAGTCGAACTTCTCGGCCGACCGCGCCGATTCCCAGAACGTGTCGAAGGAGCCGTCGAAGTGATCCCGCAGAGTTCGCGCCGAGTCCCTGAAGTCCGGGAGATAACAGGTCTCGAAGAGGGCATCGCCCGCATGGGAAGCGAGTGCACCGAAGACGTCCGGTCGCAACATCGGAACGACCATGGCCCCATATCCGCCGCTCGATTTGCCGGTCAGCCCTCGATGCTCGCGCTCCGCGAGGGTCGGCCATCGTTCATCCACGAAGGGCACGACCTCGTCGCAGAGGTAGTCCATGTACGGACCCGTCGCGACCGAGTTGATGAACTGCGATCCCCCGTACGAGGTCCACGCGTCCACGAACACCACGAGCGCAGGCGGGCAATCCCCCGAGCCGAACAGCGCGTCGACCCGTTCGAGCATCGTGGCTTCGAACGCCTCACGGTTGAACCACATGTCCAGTTGACCGGTGAGCCCTTGGATCACGTAGATCGTCGGGAGCCGCTGGCCCTCCGGGAGGTCGGGCGGCAGGTACACGGCCAGCGGACGCCGCGCGGGATCCCCCAGGGGGTTATCCGCGAGCAACTCGGATTCGATGACGACCTTCGTCAGATGCCCGCGCAGGGGCCGTTCCCACGGGGGGCCCGGCGACCCCTGTGCTTCGCGCAGTGTCACTTAGCCGCGTAGCTCCTGCACTATCTCGGCGACCTCCGTGGGGTTGCGGCCGACCCTGATGCCGGCGGCTCCGAGCGCCTCCATCTTCGCCTCGGCGGTTCCCTTCGAACCGGAGATGATCGCCCCCGCATGGCCCATGCGCTTGCCCGGAGGCGCGGTCACGCCCGCGATGTAGGCGACCACCGGCTTGGTCATCCTTTCCTTCACGAACTCAGCCGCTCGTTCTTCCGCGTCGCCACCGATCTCCCCTACGAGAGCAACCATGTCGGTGTCCGGATCGGCCTCGAACTTCTCGAGGATGTCGATGAAGTTCGAACC
>JALZOM010000209.1 GCA_030913945.1 Actinomycetota bacterium | reverse complement strand
CACCCAACGAGTGCTAAGTCCCCGCACGCCAGCGGTGCGCGAGGGGGTCTGGTCAGCAGCCCGCCGCGTGCGGGAATAAGAACCCGAGTGTGCTAGCTCAGCAGCACCTC
The DNA here is from genome assembly GCA_030913945.1 of Actinomycetota bacterium. Taxonomy (GTDB): domain Bacteria; phylum Actinomycetota; class CADDZG01; order CADDZG01; family WHSQ01; genus JACCXF01. The sequence continues at coordinate 5,356 of JALZOM010000209.1, read as the reverse complement.
GTGGTCCCGGCCCCCGCAGACGGGGCAACGGGGTAGCAGACCGGTGGCGAGCTCCGAATCGCACCGGGGGCAGCGACCTCGCAGATCGACGAGTGTCGCGCCTCCCATCGAGCTCCCATCGATCGCCAGGAGGGCCGTCGACGTCGGATCCACGTAGGGCGACGTGATCGTTCTCGCAGCGGTACTCGTCGGCGTGACCGAGCGACCCCCACCTCGAGGTGAAGGTGAGGCCACAATCCACAATCCCCACAGGTCAGGTTTCCGGCGGAGGCCATAGAGAAAGCCTGCCATCCACCCCGTGCCCCGAGAACCCGCCCCGGCAAGCCCTCCACCCGGAACCCGCAGCGTGAGCGGACGGAACCAGAACCCAGACGGGCCCCACGGCGTCCAAAGGCGGTGAGGTGCGACTATTGGCAAAGCCCGCGTTGAATGCCCAAAGCCTGTGCTGAATGCCCACGGAGGGCGCTATGCAGGAGCCGGACCCGCAGGTCGTTGGCGCCGCAAGGCGAGGAGACATCGACGCGTTCGAGGTCCTCGTGCGCAGGTATCAGGGCGATGTCTGGCGCCTCGCCCTCCACCTGATGCACGACGACTCGCTGGCGGACGACGTCACTCAGGAGGCGTTCGTGAGAGCGTTCAGGTTCCTCCCCCGCTACAGAGGCGACGCCAAGTTTTCCACGTGGCTCTTCACGATCGCCCGCAACTGCGCCAACGACGAGCTTCGACGGAGTGGCAGACGGAAGAACCTTCGTGTCCGACTCGACCAGGAACGCCCCCGCGCTCCAGCAGACGAGAGCGTGGCGCTCGAGGTCAGGGAGGCGGTGACTGCGCTGCCGATGGATCTGAGGGAACCCGTCGTACTCATCGACATGTTCGGTGCCTCGTACGCGGAGGTCGCGAGGATCCTGGGGACGCCCGTGGGGACGGTCAAGAGTCGTGTTCATCGCGCTCGGGCGACCCTAGCCCGATCGCTCCTCACCCAACGCGGGGAGCGCACCGGTGAAGGTTAGGAGGTGTGACGACGTCCGGCAGGAGATCTCAGCGCGCATGGATGGAGAGGCGTTCGACGCTCGTGCCCTGGATGATCATCTGGCCGAGTGTGAGGCATGCCGCGCCCATGAATCCGCACTCGCGAGCGTTCGAAGGACTTTGCGCGCTCAACCGGTGGGCCGCGTTCCCGATCTATCCCGATCGATCCTGGACCGCATCCGGGAGGAGGGTTTGGGCCGCCGGCGGCGGGACGAGTGGAACACCCGCCTGCGCATCGGGGCGGTGGCGGCGGCGGTTGTGGCTCTCGCTCTGTTGGGGACATCCCTACCGTGGGTCGACAACCCTCCGCAGCGCGCGGCTGCATCCGAAATCACGCGAGAGGTGCAGGGGGCGGCGCGGACGCTCACGAGTTATCGAGCGAGTTTCTCCATCACGGAGAGAGGTTGGAACGACGCGGTTCCCGTCCGGCGCTTCACCGCCGAGATCGCCTACCAGGCCCCCGAAAGCTTCCGGCTCCTCGTGCGCGATCGAACCGCATATCCCGGTTCCTACGCGTGGCCCCGGAACAACGTAGACCTCGCTGCCGGCGCGCGGCGGTGGCGGATCGAGGAACCGATGACATGTCCCACCGAGGCGCTGCCGGGTTGTCCACTCCCCCAGGCCACGTCGACCCGCTCCGTCGTCCGGAGGCAACCGTTCGATGGCATAACTACCCTGCCGACGGACATAATCGTGCCGCTCGAATCGATCGGCGGCGGCTCGGAGTTCACGGTCCTCGGGTCGTCGACAGCCCTCGGCCGCGCCGTAGAGCACCTCAGGACCTCCTACAGATATGCGGCTCCGCTCGTTGCCGCTCTACAGGCGGGAGGTTCATGGCGTCGCTTCGGCCCATCGGCGCGCGTCGACCTGTGGGTCGATGCGGTCACGACCTTTCCTTTGCGCTTCACCGTACGGCCGGCGGCCGGCGGTTCACCTCTGTTGTCCGTCGCGGCGACCTCATTCTCGCGACCATCTTCCCTTCCGAGGTCGACGTTCCGCACGGAACCCGCGTCGGTCACCGTCGATCGGGGGTTCAGCGCGCGTCGCTTCTCCATGGTGAGCCCACAACTAGCGCCGACATACACCGCGAGCCTCGAACCGTATCGAGCGGGGGTGACCAACGAGGGTAGGCGTCTTCTCGCGTACGCACACGGGATGACGTGGCTGCGCGTGATCGAGGAGCCCTATGAGGCCGCGCAGGTCGGACTCGATCTCACGGTCGAAGAGGTGCGGCTGGAAAACGGGGGAACCGCCTATTACGCCCCTGCGACCCTCGCGCTCCAGGAGTCTCTCCGGAGAAGAGTAGACGTCTATGCCCCTCCTTCTTCTAGGGTTCGGCTCGAGAGCAACCTCCCGCGCTCCGAGCTTTTGAAAGTGGCCGCCAGTCTCCCGGTCGAAGGCCGTCGTGTGAGCCGGCGCGAGTACCGTCGTGATGGGTTGACCTTCCGGCGCTTGGCCCCCTCGAGCTCGTTGCCATCCTTCGCTCGATCGCCGGAGTCCCTCCCGCCCGGATACGAACCGACCGGAGCTCTGCTGACCACAACCCGCACTGGAACGAGAACCCTCACGCTCGCGTACCGGCGCGCCGAAACGGACTTCGATCCCGCCGGAATCCGCATCACCCAGTCCCCGGGGACGGACATCCTCCCGCCTTCTTCGGAGGACATGGAACCGGTTGCGCTGCGCGGTACAACCGCACGGTGGTCGCGCGAGCGATCCGAGGTCGAGTGGATAGAACGCGGTGTCTATAGAGCTGTCGCCGCGCCCTCCTTCTCTCGTGCCGCGGTGATGCGGATCGCACAAGGGCTTCGTTGAGAACCGGGGCCCGCGTGGCGGGACGTGTTCTCGCTGCAATCGCGGGGGCGCTCCTCGCAGGCGTCGCGATCCTCTGGGCACATGGCGTCACAACGAGCGGCAACGCCGCCCCCGGCACGTCGAGCCGGCCATCCGAAAGCGACACGAGCGGATCGAACCAACCGCGGGCCGGGAACGAGCCGGTGGATGGGGCGCGTTCTCCGAGGCTCGCAACGACAGGTCCGCAGGTCCTGCTCGCCTGGTCACAGGGCCTGCCGCCCGACGCGGAAACCCGGCTCGAAGCGGTACCCGGGGTATCCGACGCCACGACCGTGCGCGCCGGGCTGGACTGGGTCGCTTACTCGAAAGATGCCGATGGAGGAGTGATCGATCGGCCGCCCGATGGCTATGCGATCCCGATGGAGGTGGCGGTCGTGGAGCCGGCAGAGTATTCGCGCTTCGTCCCTCCGGGAGAGCGTTCCGCGATCCTCGCTCTGAGACGAGGCCACATGCTGCTGTCGGATACCTCGGCGGAGCTCCGGCGCGGTGGGACCGGCCTTCGTCTGAGGATGCGTGACCGGGTGACAACCGTATCTGGGGTGTTGAGCGACATAGCCGCCAACGGGTACGAGGGCATCATGGCCGGCGCAACGCCGCCGTCGTGGCAGCGGGTCGAGACCTTCGTCCTCGCACACATCAAGCGACGCGCGCGCGCGAGGGTGGCGCGAGCCGCGCGGGACATGCTCCCCGCGGGGCAAGTAGCAAGGATCCGGATCGAGGGTGAAACGCCGTTCCTCCGATACGGCGACGCCGTCCTACCGCAACTTTTGGTGAAGAAGAACTTCGGAGAGTTCTCGGCTCAGCCCCAATCAGACGGAACCCTGCGGATCGACCCGCGCTGGGTGAGAGAGAACATCCGTAGCGAACGCGTTCCCGTCCTCGGGGAGGTTACCTGTCACCGAAACGTCTTTCCGCAGATGCGACGAGCGCTTGGCGAAGCTCAGGCCACGGGCGCCGCCTACGCGATCAACAAGGACCAGTTCGGCGGTTGTTTCGGGCCGAGGTTCATCTCTCGCGATCCAACGGGGCGGATCTCACATCACGCGTGGGGCATCGCTTTCGATCTCAACGTCGCAGAGAACCCGGTTGGTTCGAAGCCCAACCTCAACCAGGGCCTGGTGCACGTGATCGAAAAGTGGGGCTTCACTTGGGGTGGGCGTTGGCTGATTCCCGACGGCATGCACTTCGAATGGAAACGCTTCAACTGAGCTCCCGTAGCGCTCGGTCGACTGCTTCTCCAGGAGACTCTGCTCGCAGGAGCGATCCGTCGGCTCGTCCTCGTTTCGACAGATCCCACGTGTCGATCCCGACGACAGGAACGCCGGTCTTGATCGCGAAGGCGATCTCGGACAACGTCCCGAACTCCCCCGCGACTGCGATCAAGGCATCCGAGGCCCTGACGATCAGAGCGTTGCGCATCTCGCCCATACCGGTAGGCAGCGCGATATCGAGGTAAGCGTTCCCGTGGCGCCGCTCGGTTCCCGGCAGGATGCCGACCGTTACGCCGCCTGCCGACCTCGCACCCCTGCAGGCGGCTTCCATGACTCCGCCGAGCCCCCCGCAGATCAACACGGCTCCGCGCTCCGCCAACAAGCGCCCCACGCCCTCCGCGGTGTCCTCCGTCGTCCGATCGGGTTCGCCGGTTCCGATGACTCCGATATAGGGCGCGCGGCCATCCATGACTCAAGAGTACGAGGGAGCAGCTAGGAGCGCTTGACCGTGAGGAGTGCTAGCTGGCGTAGCGGACGAAGCGACTCTCGAGATGGTCGTCGCCCATGTTCCTCACCACGTCGACGAGCAAGGATGCGCAGTCGGGATCGAACTGAAAGCCAGCATGCTTCATGATCTCGTCACATGCGGTCTCGAGCGGAAGCGCCCGCCGGTACGGCCGGTCGGACGTCATGGCATCGAACGCGTCGCAAACGGCCACGATACGAGCGCCGATGGGGACCTCTTCACCTAGGAGTCCATCGGGGTAGCCCTTGCCATCCCACCGTTCGTGGTGGTGCCGGATGATGGGCAGTGCCGGGCGCAGGAAGTCGATGCCCCTGAGCATCCGCTCCCCGATCAACGGATGGGCGCGCATGAGACGCCATTCCTCGTCGTCCAGGGGACCCTCCTTGAGGAGGATGGAGTCCGAGACTCCGATCTTGCCGACATCGTGCAGGATCGAACCGAGCTTCACGGCTTGGCGATCCTCGAGGGGAAGCTTGAGAGCTACCGACAACGCCATGGAGAAATCGCGGATCCGCCCTGCATGAGCCTCGGTGTACGGGTCGCGTGCCTCGAGCGCCGAAACAAGGGCTTCGATCGTCTCCGTGTAGTGGATCTCGAGCTTCCCAGCAAGCTGGATGCGCGAGTAGGCGTTACCGGCGAAGCTGCACAACACCTCCACCTGCCGCGCATCGTCGCGGCGGAAAGGCCGGTCCTCCAGGCGGTAGACCTCGACGCTCCCCACGGGCCGGCCTTCGAC
>JALZOM010000137.1 GCA_030913945.1 Actinomycetota bacterium | reverse complement strand
ACGGGGCTCCTGTCTCGGGTTCCTCGCGAGCGTGCAGGATAACGGCGAACGGCCGAGGGCGGACAACGGGGGGGTAAGAGGGGAACAAAAAAATGCACCCGCCGAGCCTTCGTCCCGGCCGAAACCGGTTTACGACTCAACGGGTACAAAGAGCACTTAATCAAGGCTGAGGCCGGAGCGCAAGTCCAAAGAGCGAGGTTTTTTCGCGTTCCGGCGAGGTTTTTTCGCGCTCCCCAGGGGCCGGTTAGGCGGGGCCATGCGACGCCCACGGAAGCTTGTTGCGACCATGACCACTGAAACAAATGTCTGGTTCGCGACGATCATTCGGCGGGGGCCTAGTCAAGATAGGCTAGTCTTGCTTGAACCGCCTACCCCCCTGTGGCAGGATGCCCAGCGGCCTGATCGAGCGAGAGAACCACCTCCGTGGCGGGAGATGAAGCGCTCGAGAGGCCGGACGGGCTGGGTACGAAAACCGGGATCCTTTATCTCCGGCCGTCCACGTTCGAGTTGTCGACCGAGGGAGTGAACTTGCAGAGAGGGCTCAGACGCGCGTCGCTCGCGGCCGTCGTTCTGTGCTCCCTTCTCCTCCCTGCTGCCGGCTCCGTCGCCGGCCCCAAAGACCAACTTCAGAACACGCAGGAAGAGCTCGATGCGATCCGCGACCGGATCGACGTCAACGCCGACAGGGCGAGTGAGCTGAAGAAACGGATCAATGCCCTCAACCGTGCCATCACGAAGATCCAGATCGAGGTCAACCGGTTGGACGCCAAGGTCGAGACGGTTCAGGCCGAGGTCGAGGTCGCCCAGGCGCAGATGGATGAGACCCAGAAGGAGATCGACCGGGTCGAGGAACTCGCCACCGATCAAGCCGTCGCCCTCTATAAGTCGGGTTCGACGGAGACGATCGACGCGTTGCTGGAAGCGGAGTCCCTCAGCGAACTGACCGATCGTGTCGAGCTGCTGGGCGTCGCAGCGCAGGAGAACACCGGGGCCCTCGTCGAGTACGGCCGCCTGCACCAAACGATCGAAGCGCAGTCGGCCGTTCTCTTCGACAAGAGGAACGAGCTGGAAGCCGAACTGGCGCGACGATCTGATTTTCAGCAGCAGCTCAACGTGAGCCGCGTTCAGCTCAGCGAGGACCTCACGAAGCTCAACGTGAAGCTGGGCGGCCAACGGAATCGCGAGGGCGATCTCGAGTCGGCGCAAGACGAGATCCAGCAGCGGATCCTGCAGGCGACGGTCGAAACCGACGTCGCGTCCCTCGGCAAGTCGTCACGGGGCTTCATCTGGCCCTTGAACGGCGGCGTTACTTCGCCTTACGGGTCACGTTGGGGCGGGATGCACACCGGCATCGACATCGACGGATACACGGGACAGCCGATCGTGGCCGCCAAGAGCGGGAACGTCATCTACGCCAGCTCGAGCACGAGCGGATATGGCAACGCGATGATCATCGACCACGGCGGCGGCATCTCGACCCTCTACGCGCACATGTCGGAATACGAGATAACCGGGGGATCCGTCGACCAGGGCAAGATCATTGGGTACGTGGGCTGCACCGGGAACTGTTACGGCGACCACCTTCACTTCGAGGTGCGTCTGAACGGCAACCCGGTGGACCCGATGCGCTACCTCCCCTAAGGGGACTATCGGCTCGGGCGCTCAGCGACTGGCACGGCTCTCACGACCGAATGGGTCGCGACCAGAGTCAGGCTCTCGTTGGTGGTGTCCTGGGGAGGCCACAGGTGTGCCGAGAGCGTGACGATATCGCCGGCGTCGATCGTCGCTGACGAGACCCGAGAGTGAACGTGAAGTTGAGACGGCGCAAGAAAGGCCCCCGCTTGCGCGGGGGCCTTGGTTGTTTCGGTTCGGGTTGAACCCGTTTACATCATGCCGCCCATGCCACCCATACCTCCCATGCCACCCATACCTCCGGCGGCGTGAGCGTGACCGGCGTCGTCGTCCTCTTCCGGCTTGTCCGCGATCGTCGCCTCGGTCGTCAGCAGGAGCGCTGCGATCGACGCTGCGTTCTCGAGCGCCGAGCGTGTCACGCGCGCCGGGTCGATGATTCCGTCGGCGTAGAGGTCCACGTACTCGCCGGTTGCGGCGTTGAGTCCGTGGCCGGGCTTCTCGTTGAGAACCCGTTCGATCACGACTCCTCCTTCGAGGCCCGCGTTATGGGCGATCCACCACAGTGGCGCCCTCAGTGCCTCGGCAACTACGCGCCCGCCTGCGGCCTCGTCACCCTCGAGCTCGAGAGCGTCGACGGCCTCGCGGGCCCGCACCAGCGTCGTGCCACCGCCGGCCACAATGCCCTCTTCGACGGCGGCTCGGGTTGCGCTCACGGAGTCCTCGATGCGGTGCTTCTTCTCCTTGAGCTCGACTTCGGTTGCGGCACCGACCTTCAGTACCGCTACGCCACCGGCGAGCTTGGCGAGACGCTCCTGCAGCTTCTCGCTGTCCCAGTCGGAGTCCGAACGTTCGATCTCGGCCTTGATCTGGTCGATACGACCGGATATCTCGTCGTCGCTGCCCTGACCTTCGACAACCGTGGTGTCGTCCTTCGTGAGGACGATCTTGCGGGCGCGGCCCAGTAGGTCCAGCCCAACGTTCTCGAGCTTGAGGCCCACCTCCTCGGAGATGACCTGGCCGCCCGTGAGGATCGCGATGTCCTGGAGCATTGCTTTGCGGCGGTCGCCGAAGCCTGGAGCCTTCACCGCAGCAGCGCGGAAGGTCCCACGGATCTTGTTGACGACCAGTGTCGCGAGGGCCTCGCCCTCGACGTCCTCGGCCACGATCAGGAGCGGCTTGCCGGACTGCATGACCTTCTCGAGCACCGGCAGCATGTCGCGGACCGTCGAGATCTTGCCTGCCACGATGAGGATGTAAGCGTCCTCGAGCACGGCTTCCATGCGGTCCTGGTCGGTCACGAAGTACGGGGAGATGTAGCCCTTGTCGAACTGCATACCCTCGACTAGCTCGAGCTCGAGCCCGAAGGTGTTCGACTCCTCGACCGTGATGACGCCGTCCTTGCCGACCTTGTCCATCGCCTCGGCAACCATCTCGCCGATCTCGGGGTCGTTGTTCGCGCTGATCGAAGCAACGTGTGCGATCTGGCCGCGCCCTTCTACGTCACGCGCCTGGGACTTGATGGATTCGACCGCGGCTTTGACGGCCTTCTCGATCCCACGTTTGATGCCCATCGGGTTGGCGCCGGCGGCGACGTGCTGGAGCCCTGCCTTGACCATTGCCTGCGCGAGAACGGTTGCGGTGGTGGTGCCGTCTCCGGCCACGTCATTGGTCTTCGACGCCACCTCTTTGACGAGCTGGGCCCCCATGTTCTCCCACGGGTCCTCGAGCTCGATCTCTTTCGCGATCGTCACTCCGTCGTTCGTGATCGTCGGCGCGCCCCACTTCTTGTCGAGAACGACGTTGCGGCCGCGAGGGCCGAGCGTCACTCGCACGGCGGCGGCAAGCCGGTCGACACCGGCCTCTAGCCCACGCCGGGCTTCCTCTTCGAAATGCAACATCTTTGCCATGTAGAGCTCCTCCTTGGAGAAGGTGCCGGGACGAACGCGTCGTCCTGCACCTCAAGTTGTTCGGGGTCGGGGTTCTCTAGCCGACGATGCCGAGAACGTCACGCGCGGAGAGGATCAGAAGCTCCTCACCATCGAGCTTGATCTCGGTGCCGCCGTACTTCGAGTAGATAACCAGGTCCCCCTCGCTGACATCCATGGGGATGAGGTCTCCGGTGTCCGACCGCTTGCCGGGGCCCACCGCGAGAACGGTGCCCTCCTGCGGCTTCTCCTTGGCGGTGTCGGGGATCACGATGCCGGACGCTGTGGTCTCCTCGCCCTCCTCGGGACGGACCAGGATGCGGTCCTCGAGCGGCTTGATCGTCTTAGTTGCGGTGGCCATTCATACCTCCTGAGCGGTTGCTTTAGCACTCCCGTATGTAGAGTGCTAAGAGTAGCCTGAGGTCCATGAAGTGGTCAAATCCGCTCCGGGAGCCGGTGGGACAGCGTTCAGGAAGCGGCCAGAGGGAGGTTCGGGTCGGGGGCGGCGTCCAGAGAGGTGTAGAGGCCCCGGCGGAGCATGGCGGTTCCGCAGGCGGCGACCATGGCCGCGTTGTCGGTGCAGAGGTCGAGCGGCGGAACCGAGAACGTCACCCCCGCCGCCGCGCACGCCTCCTCGAGGCCCTTTCTCAGCCCCGAGTTGGCCGCCACCCCTCCGCACAGGAATAGTCGCTCGGCCGCCACGTGGGTCACGGCCGACATCGTTTTCAGGACCTGGATGTCCACCACCGCTTGTTGGAACGAGGCGGCGATGTCCTGGACCGAGATCTCGCCGCCGGCGCTCTCGCACTTGCGGACGTAGTTGATGACCGCCGTCTTCAACCCCGAGTAGGAAACGTCGAATCCCGGCTCGCGCAGCATGGCCCTGGGGAAGTCCACCGCCGCCGGGTTACCCAGCAGCGAGAGCCGGTCGATCTCCGGGCCTCCCGGATAGTCCAACCCGAGGAACCGGGCGACCTTGTCGAACGCCTCGCCCGCTGCATCGTCGATGGTTCCGCCGAGGAGCTCGTAGTTCCCGTGCTCGTGCGCGTGGACGAGGAGCGTGTGCCCCCCGGAGATGAGCAGGACCGCGGCGGGGAAACGGGCCTCGGCGTCGGAGAGGAGATTGGAGTAGATGTGGGCTTCGAGGTGATTGACCCCGACGAACGGCACATCGAGCACCGCGGCCATCGCCTTCGCTTCGGCTACTCCGATCAGAAGCGAACCGATGAGCCCGGGGCCAAGCGTCGCCGCGACCGCATCGAGGTCCCAGAAAGTCACATCAGCCTGGAGCAAGGCCTCTCGGACCACCGGTGTGAGGGACTCGACGTGGGCCCGCGCGGCTATCTCCGGCACGATGCCTCCGTACTCGCCGTGCAGTTCCACCTGCGAGGCGATGACGTTGGACAGGATCTGACGTCCGCCCCGCACCACCGAAGCCGAGGTCTCGTCACAGGAGGTTTCGATGCCGAGAATGAGCGTGTCCTCATCCCATTCCTCGATTGGCTTGCTCCGGGCCAGGGGGCGGGGGGCCGCCCACACCACGTCGCTCATCTGGTCGAACCGTCGCTCTGGCCGTAAACACGAGCGCGGATGCCGGACAGTAGCTCGCGATATTCGTTGGACAGTGCGTTGTCGACGACCATCACGTATGCGTCCTCGTTCGTCTCGATGTAGTAACCCTTGCGGACCCCAACGACCGAAAAACCGAACTTCTCGTACATCGTCTGGGCGATCGAGTTCGAGACGCGCACCTCGAGCGAGAGCCGGTCCGAGCCGCGCGCCAGCGACTCGGTGATGATCTTCAATAGAAGCCGAGACCCGATCTTGTAGCCGTGCCAGTTGGGGTCCACCGCGATGTTCGTCACGTGGGATTCCTGCGGCAAGAACATCATTCCTGCGTACCCCACGACCTCACCATCGTGTTTCGCGACTAGATACGTGCGCGTTGTGCGCTGCGCAAGCTCCGAAAGGAACAGCGACGTGCTCCAGGGACGCGGGTACACCCGCGCCTCGATCGACAGAACCCGGCGCAGGTGCCGGCGGCGCATGCGCGTCATCTCGATCTCGACGGGCGTGCCGGGCTCGGGAGCACGCGCAAGGGCCATCACGCCGACCGCCGCCTATCGCGGATCCGCTGCCACTGGATACGCTTTGCCGAGCGTCTCAAGTACAAGGGTTTGAGTGCGTACAAGGAGTCGAAGTCCTCGCGGTACATCCGGGGAAGGGCCAACTCCACCAGAGCGCGCGCGTTCGGAAATGCGTGGCTCATCGTACCCACCTCGACCACCGAGCCGAGCTCGTCGAAGCTCTCCGCGTATGCGAGCGCGCCGTCGCCGATCATGAGCACCTCTTCCGGGCGCGATGAGATGCCGACGGCGAGCTGCTCCGGTTTCTCCACGCGGTAAGGGCTCATGCGTTGGATCCCGCCAGGTGAAGACCGGTAGAAGGCGGTGAAGACCTCGCCGCGGCGAGCGTCCAGAACGGCGCAGATCCCTTTCGATGAATAGCGAACGTCGTAGGCGAGCAGGTCGAGACTGGCCATGCCGACGATCGGGATCGAGAGCGATTGTGCGAGCGCCTTGGCGGTGGCGACCCCCACTCTCATCCCGGTGTAGAGGCCCGGCCCCAGGCTCACCGCGATCCCGCCCAGGTTCCGGAACCCCAGACCCACCTGATCCAGGCAGAAGCGCACGGCGGGGAGGAGGAACTCGTTGTGAGACGAACCGCGTGACACGAGTGCACTGGCGATGACTCCCTGCTCGGAGCCGATCGCCACGCTCGTTTGCGGGGTCGAGGTCTCGATCCCCAGAACCAGCATCAATCCTCCTCGTCGGGTTCCGTGGGCGGGTCACTATGGTCGCGTGCCAGGAGCGCGGACGAGTCCAGGAACCGGCCTCCTTCGGACACTCCGGGCGAAGCAGCATCCAACAGAGCTTCTGCCGCCCGCCGCATCGCCTCGAGCTTGCGAAGCCATTCCGCGCCGTGTGGACGCAGGAAGATATGGCGGATGTTCTCTGGTTCGGGATCGAGCGGCTGCCGCAGCTCGATCTCCAGGTATCTGGACGGGAGCAAGGGGGCAACGGCCTCGCCCCACTCGACGACGAGGATGGCTTCCGGGTCGATCAGCTCGTCGAAGCCCAGATCGATGACCTCCTGGAACGAATCGAGCCGGTAGACGTCCATGTGTACGAGCGGGAACTGCCCCTGATAGGTGTGGACGATCGTGAAGCTGGGGCTCGTCACGCGCGTCTCGACGCCGAGCGCGCTCGCGAGACCCTGGACGAAGACCGTCTTGCCGGCTCCCAGGTCGCCCGTGAGACTGATCACGTCACCCGGGAGCAACGACGGCGCGAGCGAAGCCCCAAGGATCCGGGTCTCCTCCGGCGAGGATGTGGTGACCGTCAGGACCCGCCCCATCTCTAGAACAGGTCGAGTTGCCGGGCCTCATCCGGCGCGCTCGCCACGGTTTGAAGCTCCGCGGCGCGCCGGGAGGCGAGCTCCTCTTTGACGAGCTGGAAGTCCTCGCGGATCGCATCGATCGGGCTCATCCCCCCGAAGCGACCTCCGCGCAACGCCGCAGCCGGATGGAAGGTCGGCACGATCGTGGTGTCGCCTCGCCGGTACTTCTGACCGCGCGCCCGCGTGATCCCGATCTGCTGCTGAAGGACGAACTTCGTGGCGAAATTCCCAAGCGTGACGATCACCTTCGGCCGCATGTGAGCGAGCTGCGCCTCGAGGTAGGGCCGGCACGATTCGATCTCGTCGGGCAAGGGGTCGCGGTTCCCGGGCGGCCGGCATTTGATGACGTTGACGATCGCGGCCTTCGTCCGGTCTAGTTCGATCTCGCCCAGGAGCCGGTCGAGCAGCTGCCCCGCTGCTCCGACGAAGGGGATGCCCTGTTTGTCCTCGTGGAACCCGGGAGCCTCGCCCACGAACAGCAGGTCGGCGTCCAGGTTGCCGTCCGCCCACACGACCTGCGTGCGACCCTCCGCCAGGCGGCATCTCGTGCAGCCGAGAGCCTGATGCTTGACCGCGTCGATATCCGGGCGCGCTACGCCACCTGGGGGGCCGGAGGGCCCATCGGGGGAAGGCATGAACCGACAGTACGCGGGGGCCTGGGTCGGGTCAACCCATCCCGGGCCTTAGGTGGCCGGGGACCCGGACGAGGGGTCAGTGGGCCGAAGGGACAGGGATCTATCGCACTATTTCCACGAGAAGCCCGATCGGGCGGGGTTTCTGTCCCACCCTCTCATTAAGGTTGCCCCATGGAAAGTGAGTCGTTCGAAGCTGATTCTCTCGATGGTGGGACGTTTGATGGGTCGAGTCCACAGGACCTGACCGACGCAATCGGGCAGCTCCACGGGCTCGAATGCGCCGTCCGGCGCCGGATGTTGAACCTGATCGTCGCCTACGACCGGCGCGAGGACTGGAAGGCCGACGGGGCCACTTCCATGGTCGATTGGGCGAGCACGCAGCTCCGCCTTCCTCGAGCCCAGGCAGTGCAGCTCCTCGAGGTTGCCCACGCGCTGGAGGGACTCCCGGCGATCGCCATCGCCTTCGAAGAAGGCCGCCTGTCCTGGGGCCAGATCGTTCCCCTGGTGCGCATCGCCACGCCCGAGACCGACGAGGGATTGGCGGAGCGCGCTCAGGGGATCGATGCAACGCAGCTCGAGGCGGCAGCTCGACGCTTGAGGCGAGTTCCCCGGAGGAAGGTCGAGGATGCTCACGACCGACGCTTCGTATCGTGGCAGTGGAGTCTCGACCACACCTGGCTGCGACTTCAAGGTCGACTGCCCGCCGACCAGGGCGCCGTGGTCGTAAGCGCCCTGGAACGCATTGCCGACCGCGTCCCTCACCATTCGGGCGACCGCTTCAACAGCAGGGAGGAGCGGCAGGCCGACGCGCTGGCCGAGATGGCGAGCTCGAGCACGGCCGCCGACTCGGACCCGGACCGGGCAACGGTCGTCGTGCACGTTGACGCCGGATCGCTGGCGACCAACGCAGGGCCGAACCCAGAGATCCAGGACGGCCCCAACCTCCACTTCGACGTGGCCCGTCGCCTGGCTTGCGATTGCCGGCTGCAGGTCGTCGCCCACGACGCCAACGGTGCGCCGCTCGGCGTCGGACGAACGACACGCAGCGTTCCCCATTGGCTTCTACGCCAGCTCAAGCATCGCGACCAGGCGTGCCGCTTTCCAGGATGCTCCCGGCAGCGCTTCGTCCATGCACATCACATCGTGCATTGGGCGAAGGGTGGCCCGACCGATCTCGATAACCTGCTGGTCCTGTGCACCTACCACCACCGATTAGTTCACGAGAAGGGATGGAAGGTGCGCGGTCATCCCAGTCACGCCGTGACTTTCCTCCGGCCGGACGGCTCCGTACCGGCGACGGGACCTCCACCGCTTCGCCACGAGATCCGGCAGCGGATGATCCCCGACCTGGCACCAAGTGGAGCTACCTGAACGCGTCCGAGGAGAGCGAGAACCCGACGAGGAATAGATTTCTTTCCGAGGCGCGGGTTGCTCGACGAAGCGGGTTAGACGAGCAGGCGACCGTCTTCCATCAGCGGATCGCCGTCGACGGTGATGGACCCGCCCTTGCGGAGGTCGCAGACCATGTCCCAATGGATCGCCGATTCGTTCGTACCGCCGCACTCCGGATAGGGCATCCCGACGGCCAGGTGGACGGTGCCCCCGATCTTCTCGTCCAGCAGGATCTCACCGCTGAACCCCGGGATCCCGTAGTTGGTCCCTATGCCCAGCTCTCCCAGCACCCTGCCGCCCTGGTCGGTGTCGAGCGTCTTGACCAGGAAGTCCTCGTTCTTATCAGCCGACGCATCCACGATCCGGCCGTTCTCGAACTCGAGCCGGATACCTTCGGCCGACACACCGTTGTGGATCGCGGGGAACGAGAACGACACGTGTCCGCGCGTCGCGGTCTCGACCGGCGCGGTGAATATCTCGCCGTCGGGGAAGTTCTCCTTTCCATCAGCTGGGAGCCACGTACGGCCACCGACCTCGAGGGTGAGGTCCGTGCCCTCGCCCTGGATGTGCAACTCGTTGCGTCCCTTCATCCATTCCAATAGGCGCGCGTGGCGTTCCGCCACCTTTCGCCACTCGGCGACGGGGTCCTTGGCGTCCACCAAACAGGCGCCGTAATAAAACTCCTCGTACTCGGGCAGGCTCATCTCCGCATCCATGGCGTGGGCCTCCGTCGGAAAGAGCGTGACGTTCCATCGAGCCTCGCCGGCGGCGGCGCGCGCGTACCAGCGATCGCCTATCTCCTTGCGAGCTCGAGCCATGGTCCCTTGCTTACTGTGATCGATCCTGGATAGCTGACGCGTGTTCGAGTCGCTGATGATGCTGAACGAGCAGTCCAGATTCTCCGAGAACCACCGGTCCGTTTCCCACACGAACTCCAATTGCTCTTTGTTTGCGAAGCGGTAGAAGTAGTTGGCCGCTAGGGGGACGGTCGAGCGGATCAACGGATGCGCGCCTCGTTCGAGGCATCGCTGATAGATCGCGAGGATGAGCGGCTCGGCGAGATAGGAGCCCCGGATGGAGACCAGGTCGCCTTCGGTCACCCGCACCGAATAGTCGACCAGGATGTCGGCGAGCTTCTCGACCCTCTCGTCTCTCATGCTTCCTCAGTCATCTCCCCATCGTGTCGTCGAAGAAGCTCTCGAGCATCGTATTGAACTCCTCGTGCTCTTCCAGCATGGACATGTGCCCGGCATCCTCGAAGACATAGAGCTCCGCCTTGGGAAGATGTTCCGCAAGGTATAGCGACGCCTCGGGAACGGTCAGGCGGTCGTGGGCCCCCGAAAGAACCAGACACGGAACCGTGATCGTGCCGAGCTCATCGGTGACGTCGAAGCCCCGGTAGGCCTTGAACAGGTCGAAGACGACGTCGCTCGACGTCTCGGCGACCATGTCGTAGGTGAAGTCCACCTGCTTCGCCGACGGATTCGGACCGAACGCGGCGAAAGAAACCCCCCAGAAGATCGCGTCCGAGGGCCGGACGATGCGTCGGAAGCGATCGATGCGCTCGTGCTGTCCTCCGAGGGCGTCGAACGGGCGGCGGATGAGGCGCTCTAGGCGGGCGACACTGGCTCCACCCGCGATCGTTTCGATAGCCGGACGGTGCGTCGCGTGCGCCAGAACCAAACCCTTCACCGTCGAGCCCAGCAATTCCCGCCGGCGCGCGCACAGGTGTAGCGCGATCATCCCCCCCACCGAGTGCCCGACCAACACGACCTCATCAAGCTCCGCGTTCTCGATCACGGTGAGGAGGTCGGTGGTGAGAGTTTCGATCGAATACTCGGAGTCACCCTTGGGCTGGGACAAACCGTGGCCGCGCAGATCGTAGAAGATCAGCCTGCGTCCGGGGATCGACATCTGGTGATGCCACAGGTCGGTTCGCAACGCCGAGCCGTGGATGAAGATGACACCCCTGCGCGATCGAGGGCCTGTCTCTTCGACGAAGATGCGAGCTCCATCGTCGAAGTCGATGAACCGTTTCCGATCGCCACGGCGAGTTCCGAACGGTTCGTCGGCCTCGGGGTCATCCCGCCGGCGGCGCTTGACGGCCACTCGCTCGGCCACGATCCCTGCGGTGAGTCCAATGGCCGCCCCACCGAGTGCTATCAGCCGGTTGCGCTTAGGCATCGGGGAGCTCGTTCAGATAGATCCTCGGCACCCGGGACGGGACCCTGGTGGCGATCTCGTAGTTGATGGTCCCGATCTCATCGGCGAGTGCCTCCGCGCTGATCGCGGCGTTGCCGTCTCGACCCAGGAGCGTGACGACATCGCCTACCTCGACAACCTCGTCCCCGACGTCGACCATGAACTGGTCCATGCAGACGGTCCCCGCGACACGGAAAGACGAGCCGCTTATCAAGATGGTCCCCCGCCCGGACAGGCGACGGTCGTAGCCATCCGCGTAGCCGGCCGGCACGGTCACGACGTTTCCGGTTCGAGGAAGTTCGTATTTCAATCCATAAGAGAGCGCGTCGCCGGCTGGAACGGTCTTGACCATGCTCACTCGTGCGCGCAGAGCCATCGCCGGTCGCAGATCGGCCGACCCCACGAAGGCCGGCCCGGGCCACAACCCAAACGAGGCGACCCCACAGCGAACGAGGTCGAAGTGCGTCTCCGGTATCGATAACGTCGCGGCCGAGTTCGCCAGATGCTTGTACCGCAACGCGATACCCGCGCGCTCGATCTTGCCGACGATGTCCACGAACAGATCAAGTTGCTTGCGGGTGAACGGATGATCCGGCACGTCGGCCACCGCAAGGTGGCTCCAGGCCCCCTCGATATCGAGACTCGATAGGGATCGGAATTCCCGCATCGCGTCCTCGACGTCGTCGAGCGGGAGGCCGACCCGGTGCATGCCCGTGTCGACCTTCACGTGAGCCCGTGCAACCGCCCCTCGCTCAACCGCTCGTTCCGAGAGGGCACGAGCGAAGTTCTGCGTGTAGATCGTCGCGGTGAGATCCAGGTCGAGCATGGTCCCGGCCGCCTCGACGGGAGGCTCCGTGAACACCTGGATCGGAGCGTCGATCCCGGACTCTCTGAGATGGATGGCCTCGGCCACCCTGGCGACGCCGAGCCGCCCCGCTCCAGCCTGAAGCATGGCCCGGGCACAGGCGGGGTTCCCGTGGCCATAGGCGTAGCCCTTCACGACCCCCATGAACTCTGCACCGCGCGCGAGCCCCCGGAGCGTCTCCACGTTGTGTCGGATGGCGGCGAGGTCTATCTCGGCCCACACGGGATGGCCCCGGCCCAGGATCTCGTCGCTGGTGAGGCCGGTCATGGACCCAGGGTAAACCGTGGCCCGGCCCCACCCTTTACCCGTGCTCGACCTCTACCGGCCGGCGGACCGTTCTCCGGAAATGGATGCCATCGCCGCGGGCAGAGCCTCGGCGACGTCCCACGCGACCACGCCGTTGGTCCCGTGGCGTCTCGCCGCCATCGCGCCGGCCTCGCCGTGCACGTAGGCGGCGGCCCATGCCGCATCGAAGGGCTCGAGTCCGGCCGCAAGAAGAGCGACTACCACTCCGGTTAGCACGTCCCCCGTTCCCGCCGTCGCCAGCTCGGGGCCGCCTGTGGGAACGACCACGGCTTTGCCATCCGGGCGCGCGACGATCGTGCGATGCCCCTTCAGCAACACGACGCAGTCGAAGCGCGCCGCAGCTTCGCGAGCGGAGCGCAGTCGATCGCTCTGCACGTTCGCGATCTGGGTCCCTAGCAGCCGACCCAGCTCGCCCGGGTGGGGAGTGAGGACGGTCGACGATGCGCGGTCCTTAAGTCCCGACTTGCGTTGGGCGAGGAGGTTGAGTCCGTCGGCGTCGATGACAAGGGGTATCCCGACGGCGGGAAGCAGCGCGTCGAGAAGGCGCCTCTGAGCCTCGCCGGTCCCCAGTCCGGGTCCGATCGCCACCGCATCAGCGCGCTCGAGGGCCGGCGCGAGCGCCTCCATCACGGCGGGACCCAATGCCTCGCCCGGGCCGGCCGCGGTTAGCACCTCCGGCAGCGTCCCCGACAGGATCGGTTCGACCGCCTTGGTGACTCCGGCCGTCACGTAGCCGGCGCCCGCCCGAGCCGCCGCGCGAGCCGCCAGGATCGGGGCGCCGGACATCCCGGCGGAACCACCGATGGAGACCACCGAGCCGCCGCTTCTCTTGTGGGCATCAACCGTTCTGCGGGGCAACACTCCAGATGCGTCGGCCGGCTCCGACATCCATACCCCGGCGCCCTCGACATCGATCCCGATGTCGACCACTTCGACCTGGCCCGCGAGCGCCGCGCCGGCCCCCACCGCAGTGCCGATCTTCTCGGCTTGCATCACGACCGTCACTTGTGCCTCGACCGCGGGTCCCTCTGCACGGCCCGTCGCGCCATCGACACCGGATGGGATATCGACGGCGAGTACGGGCGGCGCGGCCTCGTTGATGGCGACGATCGCCTTCGCCGCATCCCCTTCGGCGACGCCGTGGAATCCGGTACCGAAGACTGCATCCACGATCACGTCCGCGCGAGGGAGCTCTGCGGCATCGAACGGGAGCAATGCGACTCCGCTTGCGCACAGGTGGCGAAGGCTCGACTCGGCTGCGCCACGGAAGTCGGCGGCCGGATCCACGGCAAAGCAGCGGACCCACATCCCCGACCCCGCGAGCAAACGCGCTACGACGAAACCGTCTCCCCCGTTGTTGCCATGGCCACAGATGACGACGCAGCGCTTCCCGTAGCGTCCCCCTGCGATGGTGATGGCTCGATGAGCGCCCGCATGTCCCGCGCGCTCCATCAAGGTCGTCGCGGGTGTTCCCGCGGCGATCGTCCGATCGTCCGCTTCCGCCATCTCCTCAGGAGTGAGAAGCGGCCTCATCGATCCACTCCGGGCAGCCCAGCTAGGCCTAGAAGCCGGTCTTCTCGCCGGCGCCCTCATCGCTCGAAGCCGTCGTTCCCTCTGATCGCTCGCGATAGATGAGATACCCGAGTTGCTTCGCGAGCTCGTCCATCCTCCGGCGCTCCTTCAGGTCCTCCAGCTTCTCCTGACCCTGCGTCGTCGCCTTCTTTGCCTGAACCTGTGCGTCTTGTGCGGCCGCTTTGACTTTGTCCATCAAACCCATGAAAACCCTCCCGTTCCCTCGATCATCCGACGCTACTCGACGGTGACGCTCTTCGCGAGATTGCGTGGCCTATCGGGGGACAGCCCACGTTCCTTCGCCACGTAGTACGCGAACAGCTGCATCGGGATCGTGTCGAGGATCGGCGTGAGCAGGGGTTTAGTGAGGGGCACCTCGAACAACTCGTTCGCCAGCGAGCGCGCCCGCTCATCTCCGCGCGGTGCTACCAGAACGGTCTGTGCCCCCCGGGCACGGACCTCCTGGACGTTGGCCAGCATCTTGTCGTAGAGACGATGCCCCGTGAGGATCCCGATCACGGGGGTGCCCTCCTCGATCAAGGCGATCGCCCCGTGCTTGAGCTCTCCAGCCGCGTAACCCTCCGCGTGGATGTACGAGATCTCCTTGAGCTTCAGGGCTCCTTCCATGGCCACCGCCATGCCCACGCCCCTCCCGATGAACAAGGCATCGGTTACGTGCGCGTAGCGTTTCGCAGCTCGGTGGACATCATCCTGAAGCATCAGTACGTCTTCGATCTGCTCAGGGAGCGCCTGCATCGCTTCGATCGTCTCCGCCATCTTCACCTGCGTCATCGCCCCCCGTTCCTGAGCGAGGTACAGGGCGAACAGGTTCAGAGCGGTGAGCTGTGCGAGGAAGGTCTTGGTGGAGGCAACGCTGATCTCGGGTCCCGCGTGTGTGAACAGGACCGCGTCGGCGTCGCGTGTGATGGACGATCCCACCACGTTCGTCACCGCAGCCACGTGCGCGCCCATCTCCTTGGCGAAGCGGAGCGCGGCCAGAGTGTCCGCGGTCTCGCCCGACTGCGCGATCCCGATCACCAGCGAGGTGCCATCTAGAACCGGGTCCCGGTATCGGAACTCCGAGGCGAGATCGAGCTCGACCGGGATCCGCGTCCAGTGCTCGATCGCGTGCTTGGCGGCCATGCCCGCATGGAACGAGGTACCGCAGGCGACGATGACGACCTTCGTGATCGCTGCCAGCGTCTTTTGGTCCCAGTGCACCTCATCCAGCACGATGCACCCGGCGGGGTCGAGCCGTCCACGCATGGTGTTCCTCACGGCTTCCGGCTGCTCGAAGATCTCCTTCAGCATGAAGTCCTCGTAGCCACCGCGCTCGGCAGCAGCGAGGTCCCACTCGACATGCACCGTCTCGAACTCGACCTCGTTGCCTTCGAAGTCCCACACCCGCACAGAACCCGGCGACACCTCTGCGATCTGGTGGTTGTCCAGTGGGACGATGTCTCTCGTGTGATCGAGTAGGGCCGGTATGTCCGATCCGACCAGGCCGATGCCTTCGGCGGCGCCGACGATGATCGGGGGCTCCTGCCGGGCAACCACGATGGAGCCCGGTTGGTCTACCGAGATGCACACCAGTGCGAAGGCACCCTCGAGCAGGTTCACCGTCCGCAGCATCGCGGTGCGCAGATCGACTTCACCCTCTCGGAGGATCGACTCGATGAGATGCGCGACCACCTCGGTATCGGTGTCCGAGCGGAATTCGTGTCCCTCGCCCTCGAGTCGTGCGCGCAGCACGTCATGGTTCTCGATGATCCCGTTGTGCACCACGGCGATGCGTCCGGAGCAATCGACATGAGGGTGGGCATTGCCATCGGTGGGAGGACCGTGAGTCGCCCAGCGAGTGTGGCCGATGCCCAACCCTCCGGGCATCGGACGTGTCTCGAGGGCTTCGACCAGGTTGTGCATCTGTCCCGCCCGGCGTTCGACCTGCAGTGACCCGTCCGCGACGATGGCCACTCCGGCCGAGTCGTAGCCCCGGTACTCCAACTTCGTCATCCCATCCAGCAGGACGGGCAGCGCCTGTCCGCCGCCTATGTAGCCGACGATGCCGCACATACAACGTCCCCCTCTCAGCGCGCACGCGCGCGTAGTTTCGATCTGAAGCGAGAGGGCCACCGCGGCGCCGGTTTGTGTTCCGGGATCGCTCCCGGGATTTGTCGACACCGTCACGACCGTGGCCGGCCGAGGGTCACCCGCCGAGTGGACCGCGTAACGGTCCTCCGAGATCCCCTACCTCGTCGACTCGCCCCCTCCTCCGGCGAGTCCTGGCGCTAGATCCGTACGAAAACAACTCCTCTCGCGACGGCATCCGCAGACGCCGCCGCCCCCTTCTCGGGGCGAGAAAAAGCATACCCGCAGGGGCCCTTCGTCACGCCCGCAGGGGCCCTTCGTCACGCCCCCAGGCGCATCCTCACTACTTCCGCCAGCCGCTCGGCCGCTCCTCGGGCGGCGTCGGGGTCCCGTGCCTCGACCATGATCCGCACCAGGGATTCGGTCCCGGACGGGCGGATCAAGACACGGCCGTCATCCCCCAGGCCTGCCTCCACCTGCCCGACCTCGTCCCAGATCGCCTCCTCCGAATCGAGCCGTTGCTTGGAGGCGACCTCGACGTTGATGAGCACCTGAGGGAAGGGCTCGTAGAAATCCGCGAGCTTCGAGAGAGGCTCGCCCGACTGCGCCACGATCTGGGCGATCTGCAGGCCCGTCAGCAACCCATCGCCCGTTGTCGAATGTTCCCCGAAGATGATGTGTCCGGACTGTTCGCCTCCCAGGATGGCGCCGCTTTCGCCCATCGCCTCGACCACGTACCTGTCGCCGACGGGAGCGGCGATGAGCTCGATACCCCTCGCTTCGAGGGCTCGCACGAAGCCAAGGTTCGACATGACGGTTCCGACGACGACGTCGTTCTCGAGAGTTGACGTTTCCGCAAGCCGCAGCGCGGCCAGGCCCAGCATGCGATCGCCGTCCACCGATCCGCCTCGCTCGTCGACGGCGAGAACCCGATCGGCATCACCATCTAGAGCAAGACCGAGTTGGGCCTTCTCGGCCACGACGCGTTCGGCGAGGGCATCGAGAGAGGTCGAGCCGCAATCCACGTTGATGCGAGCACCATCCGGTTCCGCGTTGATCGTGATGAGATCGGCCCCGGCTTCGGCAAAGACATGCGGTCCGACCTTCCATGCCGCGCCGTACGCGCAATCGAGCACGATGCGCAGACCCGACAAACCGCCACGTAGAGTCGAAATCAGATGGTCGCAATAACGCTCATGCGCGCGATCCATAGGCATCGAGCGCCCGACCTCGATACCACTCGGGAGCTCCGAGGGCGCTTCGGCCATCAGCTTCTCGATCTGCTCCTCGACCTCCGGGGCGATCTTGTAGCCCTCGTCGGAGAAGAACTTGATCCCGTTGTCCGGCACAGGGTTATGAGAGGCGGAGATAACCGCTCCGGCGCGAGCCCGTTCGTCGATAGTCAGCCAGGCCACCCCCGGTGTTGGGATGATCCCGCAGAGCCGAACGTCCATGCCCGCCGAACATAAACCCGCGATGAGGGCTCCCTGCAACATCGGGCCGGAGACGCGGGTGTCGCGGCCGATCACGACTTCTCCGCCGCCGGGCGCGAGCGCAAGACCCGCCGCTCTTCCTATCGCGAGCGCGAGGTCGGGGGTGAGATCCCGATTGGCTACACCCCGTATCCCATCCGTACCGAACAAACTTGGCATCAGGTCATATTGGCAGACCTGCACCGGTCGCGGGAATGAACCGTGATCGGTGGAAAAAAGAGGGTAGAAGTAAGCATGAGCATCGATGAGGTAGCCGTCGGCGTCTTCCCTCCCGAAAGGTTCGAGTCGGTCATCCCGGCCGATCGCTTCCGGGAGTTCATGGAGTCCGTGGGCCGAGCCCGAGACGCTCTCGAAGGTCGAGCCGTATGGAACATCAACTCGACCGCCTCCGGTGGCGGGGTTGCCGAGATGCTGCGTTCCCTACTCGCCTACGCGCGTGGAGCCGGCGTGGACGCCCGCTGGGTGGTCATCTCCGGGAATCCGGAGTTCTTCAGCGTCACGAAGCGCATCCACAACAATCTCCACGGCGCCGCCGGAGACGGTGGGAAACTTGGCGAAGGTGAACGAAGGGTCTACGAAGAAGCGCTCAAGCCGAACATCGAAGAGCTGAGCGGACTGGTCCGGGCCGGCGACGTGGTGATCGTGCACGATCCCCAGCCCGCCGGGCTGATCCAACCCTTGAAGGACCTCGGAGCAACGGTGATCTGGCGCTGCCACGTGGGCCTCGATCTGCCAAACGACACCGCTCGACTGGCCTGGAACTTCCTGATCCCGTACATGCAGCCCGCCGACCAGTACATCTTCTCGCGCCGGGCCTTTGCGTGGGAGGGTCTCGAGACCACGAAGATCACCGTGGTGGCTCCAAGCATCGACGCGTTCTCTCCGAAGAATCAAGACATGGACGAAGCAACGGTCGCCGGCATCCTCGATGATGCGGGAGTCATCCACGAGGCCAGGGATGGAAGTGCCACCTTCGTGCGTCAAGATGGAAGCCCCGGGCGCGTCGATCGCAAGGCGACGTTCCACGACGGGGGTGATGCGCCTCCCGCAGGAGCACCCCTCGTCGTCCAGGTCTCTCGTTGGGACCGACTGAAAGATCCCGTGGGAGTCATCCAGGGCTTCACCGAACACGTCGCCGCCCACACGGACGCCCATCTGGTCATGGCCGGGCCGGCGGTCGAAGCGGTCTCCGACGATCCCGAAGGGGCCCAGGTCCTGGAAGAATCGCACGCCGCATGGGCGGCGTTGTCCGACGACCTCAAAGCGCGCGTGCACCTAGCCGCCCTCCCGATGGAGGACGGTGAGGAGAACGCAGCCATGGTCAACGCTCTGCAGCGTCGTGCGGACGTCGTGGTACAGAAAAGCCTTGCAGAGGGGTTCGGGCTGACCGTGGCGGAAGCCATGTGGAAGGCTCGGCCCGTTGTCGCAAGCCGGATCGGGGGCATCCAGGATCAGATCGTTGGGGGCGTCTCAGGCGTCCTAGTTTCCGACCCAACCGATCTCGCGGAGTTCGGCGAGGCCGTTCGGGATCTGCTCACCGATCCAGATCGAGCCACGAAGATGGGAGCGGACGCGCAAGAGCGGGTTCGCGATGAGTTCCTGGGGCCACGCCATCTCATGCAGTACGTGAAGCTGATCGCCGGACTCATCGAAGGCTGACGCAACCAGCTCTGCCCCCTGGGAGGTGCTACTCGTGAAGCTCTACGCCGAAATGTCCCGGCAAAGAACACGCCAGTTGCTGTTCGATGCGGCATTCCTCTTATGGGTCGCGATCTGGACCCGCATCGGGGTGCGCGTCTACCAGCTAGTGGACGGTCTACGGGCGACCGGACGAACGATCCAAGAAGCCGGCAGCGACTTCTCGGGTGCTCTCGATCGCATTGCGGAGGACGTGGAGGGCGTCCCGTTGGTCGGAGACCTGTTGCGCGCGCCGTTCGAGGCCGTGTCATCGGGGGGGCAGGCGCTCGAGGCAGCGGGACGGGCGCAACAAGATCTGGTGCACACCCTCGCTCTCTACCTCGGGATCCTGCTGGCGCTCATCCCCATCGCTTACGTGCTGTTCAAGTACCTTCCCGACCGCGTGCGCTGGGTACGGGAGGCGACGGCGGCGCATCGGATCCGGCTCGACGCTGACGACCTGCACCTCTTCGCGCTGAGAGCGATCGCCAACCGGCCCCTATACGAGTTGCTCCGCGCGACCCCTGATCCCGGCGGAGCCCTGGCCGCCGGCGACTACAGGGCGCTCGCCGATCTCGAGCTCAACGCGCTGGGCCTGCGGGCCGATCGCATCGCCGAAACAAAGGCCTGACCCTTACTCGGCCGCTTTTCGGGCGGCGGCGAGCTGACCCCAGGTGTCGCAGTCGAGGGTGGCGGGTCCGAGGTCTATCCGGGCCACCTCGAGGCCGTGTACCAGGTTCCGCATCGAGGCTCCCGCCGGGTCTTCGACCCGAGTCAGAGCGGCCCTGATGGCATCGGCCGCGTACACGGCGAAGAGAGGCTGATCGCGACCGTCGGCATCGACGGCGATCGCCCCATCGGGCCACCCCCGAGCCGCCTCGAGCAACGTGGCTACGGAGCCAGGCTGGGCGAACGGAAGGTCCACCGCCAAGATGGCGACCGTGGACGAGCGCACCTCCTCCAACCCCGCGGTCACCGCGGCCACCGGCCCACCTCCCGGCGGCTCCTCCCTCGTCCAGAGAACCTCGCACGGCGCCATCCTGCGGGGGCCGACGACGACGATCCGCCGGGCGCCCTCGATCGCGGCGAGGGCGACGTCGAGCAGGCGGCGCCCTCCGACCTCTAGCTCCGCCTTGTCGCGGCCGCCCATCCGGATCGCCGCGCCTCCTGCGAGGATGATTGCGTCGAATCCCATCGGGTCAGCCTACGCGGGGTTGATCACCATCGAGGCTTAGGATTCGCGGCGGCCGAGGAGGTCCTCACGAACGCTCGTACCGTCAACGATCGATTCCTGCGCGCATGTCGTAGTCAACCGGTGGATCGCATCCCCGTGTGGTTCATGCGCCAGGCGGGCCGGAGTCTGCCCGAGTATCGACGGTTGAAAGAAGACCATTCGATCCTCGACCTCTGTCGCAAGCCCGACCTCGCGACCGAGGTCACGCTTCAGCCGGTGAGGCGGCTGGGCGTGGACGCGGCCATCCTCTTCAGCGACATCGTGGTTCCCCTGATGGGGCTCGGTATCGAGGTGGATATCGTGCCCGGCGTCGGGCCGGTGTTCGGCGACCCTCTGCGCGAGAAGGGGGACGTCGATCGGGTCCGCCAACTCGATGCCGAGGCCGACGTGCCGTTCGTGCTCGAAACCATCCGGCAGCTCGTCACCGAGTTGGAGGTGCCGTTGATCGGTTTCTCGGGGGCACCCTTCACTCTCGCCTGCTACCTGATCGAAGGAGGTCCTTCGAAGGACCACGCCCGGACCAAGGCGTTGATGTATTCCGACCCAAGCACATGGAGCGACCTCATGATGCGTCTTGCGGAGATGATCCTCGCTTACGCGCGGGCTCAGGTAGCCGCCGGCGCTCAGGCGATCCAGCTGTTCGACAGCTGGATCGGAGTGGTGGGTCGCGATGACTTCGACGCGCACGTCAAGCCGGCCGTTGCGCACATCCTTGACGGATTACAGGACCTCGATGTTCCGCGCATCTATTTCGGACTTGCAGCGGGAGAATTGCTGTCCTCGTTCGGTTCCCTGGGGGCCGACGTCATCGGTATCGACTGGAGGATCCCGCTGGACGAAGCGCGCGAGAGGATCGGGTCGGATGTCGCCGTCCAGGGGAACCTCGATCCCGCGACATGCCTGGCATCTACGGCGGTTCTCGACGCCAGGGCACAGGAGGTCCTTCGTCGTGGGGGAGGCGCCGGACATGTCTTCAACCTCGGGCACGGCGTCCTGCCGCAAACCGATCCCGCCGTCCTCAGCCACCTCGTAGAGCTCGTTCACGATTGGAACGGCGATGGCTGAGAAAAGGGCGATCCTCGTGATGGCCTACGGAACACCGCGCGGACTCGACGATGTCGAGGCGTACTACACGCACATCCGTAGGGGTCGACCGCCGCCGCCCGAGCTGCTCGAAGAGCTGACCGATCGGTATCGCGCGATAGGCGGGCGGTCGCCGCTGTTCGAGATCACTCAAGCGCAAGCGGACGGAGTTGCCCGCCGCCTCGAGGTCCCCGCCTACCTGGGTCAGAAGCATCAGACCCCCTACATCGCGGACGCGGTCGCCGGGATGGCATCCGACGGTATCGAGCGAGCAGTCGGCCTGGTGCTCGCCCCGCACTACTCGGCCATGAGCGTCGGTCAATATGCGGCAGCCGCCGAGCGCGCCGCCGAGGTAAGCGGGTGGACGGGGAAGCTCGAGATGATCGAAAGCTGGAACGTCGAACCCGGCTACATCGAGTGGCTATCGACACGCGTCGAGGATGCGCTGGCGGAGCTCCCCGAGCAGTTGCGCGCCGGAGCCACGGTGATATTCAGCGCGCACAGCTTGCCCGCTCGTGTCGTCGACCAGGGCGACCCATACGAGAACCAGCTCCGAGGAACGGGTGAGGCCGTGGCCGCCCGAACGGGCGTGACGTCGTGGCGGATCGGCTGGCAAAGCGCAGGGCGAACCGCCGATAGGTGGCTGGGTCCCGACATCCTCGACATCCTCGATGCCCTTGCGGAGGAGAACACCAAGGCCGTCGTGGTGTGTTCCTGCGGCTTCGTTGCCGATCATCTGGAGGTTCTTTACGACGTGGACATCGAAGCAAAGGCGCGCGCCGATGACCTGGGGATCGCTCTCGTCAGAACGAGATCACCGAATGACGATCCGGGGTTCCTAGACATGCTCGCGCAGCTGGTCGGCCGAGCGATGCGCGGAGCCGGGTGAGCACTCACCCGCCAAGCGTCGCGGTCATTGGTGCCGGGATCAGCGGGCTGGTGGCCGCTCGGGAGCTCGAGGCCCGAGGTCTTTCCGTTCGCGTGTTCGAGGCCGAGGCGCGCGTGGGGGGAAAGATCGCGACCGGCACGCTTCACGGGATGTCGATCGAGGAAGGTCCGGATTCCTTCTTGGCTCGGGATCCGTGCGTCTCCGAGCTGTGCGCCGAGCTGGGTCTCGGCGACGAGCTGGTGGCTCCCGCGGTCTTCGGCGCTCACATCCTGAGGGGCGGCCGGTTGGTGAAGCTGCCGTCCGGACTCCCTTATGGCATCCCGATCTCGCCTTGGAGCGCGTATCGAACCGGAACGTTGTCGAAGATGGGTGCGCTTCGAGCCACCGTCGAACCACTTGCGGCTAGACGGCTCTCGGGACCCGATGTCTCTGTAGCTTCGTTCATCTCAAGCCGCTTCGGGCGCGAAGCGCTCGATCGCCTTGTGGATCCCTTGCTTGCGGGAACGCGCGCCGGCTCGACCGCCGAGATGAGTCTGGCTGCAGCCCTTCCGGCCGTAGATGAGGCGGCCCGGGACAATCGGAGCGTATCGACCGCGCTCCGGCGCGCCCGGCGCGCCTCCGGCGAATCGGCTGGACCGCCCTTCCTCGGGCTGCGCGGGGGATTGGCGCGGATGGTCGAGGCGCTCCGCGCCGGCTTGGGTTCGGTGACCACCGGCGCGAAGGTGGAGGGCTTGCGGGCCAGTGCGCACTCGCGCTACGAGCTGACGCTGTCCGGTGGCGAGAAGGTACCGGCCGACGGCGTGGTGTTAACGCTGCCCTCCTACGCCTCAGCGCCCCTGGTCGCGCCCCTGGCCCCCGAAGCCTCTCGCCGGCTCGCGACGATCGACCACGCGTCGGTGGCGGTCATCTCGCTTGTCTGTCCGAAAGGGGCGCTGGCGCTTCCTCCCGATGGAAGCGGACTCCTGATCCCCAGCTCGGCCGGCCGGATGCTCACAGCGTGCACGTGGTTCTCGCAGAAATGGCCGCATGCCTCCCCCTCTGACGGTTCCCAGATCGTGCGCGCGTTCGTTGGCCGAGCCGGGCGCACCGGGGTCCTCGATCTCGACGACGATGAGCTCGCCGATCGCGCGGCGGAGGAGTTGACCGACATACTCGGATCCGCCGCCAGATTCGACGAGACCCGGGTGTCGAGGTGGGACCGGTCTCTCCCCCAGTACAAGGTTGGACACCTCCTGCGCGTCTCGGAGATCGAGGAGTTGTTGCAGAGCCATCCAGGCGTTGCCGTGGCCGGCGCGAGCTACCGCGGGTCCGGACTCCCAGATTGCATCCGAAGCGCTCGCGCCGCAGCTCGCGCGGTCGAGCGGGGCCTCGGAGCGCGGGTCTCCACGCCTACCGGCGCCTGATCCCGTTCGAAGCCGGGGGCCCTATGCTCTGCACGGGGGACAAGGAGGAGTTGTGAGCGAGGATCTGATCTTCACCACCTATCCGGTGTTCCGGCTGGTCCCCGACCGCTTGCCGGAGACCGTCAGGGATGTCGCCGCCAAAGAGATCACGGAGCTACTCGATGACTGGGGCGACCGGGTCGAGACGCGCGGCGTCTATTCCACGGTCGGCTTCCGGGCCGATTCGGATCTCATGCTGTGGTGGGTGGCCCGCTCAGCCGACGACCTTCAGGGGATCACCGCGGCGTTCAGGAAGACACAGCTCGGGCGCGCACTCGAGCAACGCGAGATCTTCTTCGGTCTGGTGCGCCCCGCCGAATTCAGCAAGGATCACCAACCTGCGTTCGTGCAGGGCAAGGAACCGAAGAGATTCCTATGCGTCTATCCCTTCGTCCGAACTCCGGATTGGTACCTGCTGGCCCCCGAGGAGCGGGGTCTGCTCTTGCGAGAGCACGGGATGGCCGGGCGAGAGTTCCCCGATGTCCTCGCCAACACGACTAGCGCATTCGGACTCGGCGACTTCGAGTGGATCCTTGCATTCGAGGCGGATGGACCGGAGAGGATCGTCGAACTGATCCGAAGACTTCGGGCAACGGAAGCGCGGCGCTACACCAAGCTGGAGGTCCCCTTCTTCACGGGGACACGCAAGAGCGTCGAAGAGGTTCTCGAGGATCTTCCCTAGGTTCGATCTAGGAGCCGGGCTCTCGATCGCGCTCGCGCTTGATCTCGAAGAAGCCATCTTGCTCGACGAAGTACGAGAAGTGGTCCCACAGTTCGCCGGCTTCTTCGCCCGTTGGTGCGGTGGACAGTACGGGGCCGAATAGTCCCTTGCCGGACGGCATCACGATCGTGGGAACCCCGAAGCAGCCGACCTCATCGACCGCCAGGTGGAAGTCGGCGCGCACCGCCTTCGCGCTGGCCTCGTCTTCGAGAGCCCGGTCGACGAGGGCGGCTTCGAGCTCGACGTCCTTCAACGCCCTCTTAACGACCTCGACCGACCGCCCTTCGTCCCGATCGTGCATCCGGGTGCCCAACGCCTCGTACAGCCGGCCCGTTTTCTCGTTGTCGAACTCACGCGTCACCTGGT
>JALZOM010000130.1 GCA_030913945.1 Actinomycetota bacterium | reverse complement strand
AGGCCGGGCTCTTCGTGAAAGGTGCGACGAGAGGGAACGGGCGGGTGGGAGAGGACATCACGGCCAACCTCAAGACCGTGCGTGCGGTTCCTCTTCGGCTCCGAGGCAAGTATCCGAAGATCATGGAGGTTCGGGGGGAGGTCTTCATGCGCACGGACGATTTCGAGAAGCTCAACGCCGCCGCAGGCGCGGCCGATCTCCGGACCTACGCGAACCCTCGCAACGCTGCCGCGGGCTCCCTCCGCCAGAAAGACCCCAACGTCACAGCGCAGCGCAACCTCTCGCTGGTCTGCCACGGGGTCGGCTACGTCGAAGGGATCCGGTTCAAGTCCCACTGGGACTCGCTGGAGTCTTTGAAGGAGTTCGGG
This sequence comes from Actinomycetota bacterium, assembly GCA_030913945.1. GTDB lineage: Bacteria > Actinomycetota > CADDZG01 > CADDZG01 > WHSQ01 > JACCXF01. Next base: position 18,779 of record JALZOM010000130.1, on the reverse strand, counting down.
CTTCGCACGAACCCCAATAACCGGCGTGTGGAAAGCCTCGACGAGGTATACGAGTTCTGCACGCACTGGCAGGAGAACAGACACAGCGTGCCTTACGAGATCGACGGGGTCGTGACCAAGGTCGATCCGATTGCCCAGCAAGAGGAGCTCGGCTACACCTCGAAGGCGCCCCGTTGGGCGATCGCATACAAGTTCCCGCCCGAGGAGCGAACGACGATCCTCGAGGCCATCTTCGCCTCCGTTGGACGGACCGGAGTCGTTACGCCATTCGCAAGCCTCGACACCGTCTTCGTCGGAGGGGTGAACATCACGACGGCGACGCTGCATAACGAGGATGAGGTGGCCCGGAAAGACGTTCGCCCGAAGGACACGGTGATCGTGCGGCGGGCCGGCGACGTGATCCCGGAGGTCGTGGGTCCCGTTCTTTCGAAGCGACCGAAGAACACGCGCCGGTGGCGCATGCCGAAGACCTGCCCGTCGTGCGGTACCGAGTTGGTGCGCAACGAGGGTGAGTCGGCGACTCGGTGTCTGAACGCGTATGGCTGTCCCTCGCAACAACGCGAGCGCTTGTTCCACTTCGCCAGCCGGGGCGGGATGGACATCGAGGGGTTGGGATACCAGACGATAGTCACTCTTCTCGAGCGCGGATGGCTTAACGATGTCGCCGACATCTACATCCTGAAGCCGGAACAGCTGGCGGAGCTCGAGGGATGGGGCCCTCGGTCGATCGACAACCTGATGAAGGCGATCGACGGTTCGCGCACCCGTCCTCTGTCCAGCTTGCTGTCGGCGCTCGGGATACCTCATGTCGGAAGCACGGCCGCCGAGCTCCTTGCCGCCGAGTTGGGATCCCTCGAGAAGCTCGAGAACATGTCGGCCGAGGAGCTCGAGGCTATCGAGGGGATCGGGCCGATCATCGCGAAGTCGATCGCGTCGTTCTTTGCCGAGCCGCGGAACCGGGAGGTACTCGACCGGCTCCGGGCCGGAGGGCTGCGACCCACCGGACCACCACGGAAGAAGGAGGGTCCGCTGTCGGGGACAACCGTCGTCCTCACCGGTTCTCTCGAAAGCTTCTCGCGGTCCGAGGCAGCTGCAGCGGTCGAGGATCGCGGAGGGAAAGTGGGTTCGAGCGTGTCGAAGAAAACTGACTACGTGGTGGTGGGCGACAGCCCCGGATCGAAGTACGACAAGGCGGTGGAGCTGGGTCTCGAGATCGTCGACGAGGCCGGGTTCGCGGCCCTGCTGAACCGGAGCTAGCCCGAAAAAGAACCGGCGCAGGCATGCCGCCTGCGCCGGATCATTTATTTCTCAGCGATCGTCTCGACGATCGCTTGGTTCTTCAGCCGACCCCGCCGCACTTCGTCACGTGACGCCCACTGGACCAGATGGGACGGCGCGGTCATTGGTGAACCGGTTTGGATTCTGCCCGTGGCCTGTACCTCTGAGGTGGCCAGAACCCGAATACCTGAGGCTTAGACCACTAGCAGCCGGTCACCTCGCGAGGTCCGTAGCAACTATCACTCAACGTGTGGACCACCTCCTTTCTCGCGTAGCGCAATCAAACCACAACCCGAAAACGGAGACGCGCGTTTTCCGCGAAATCACCACGAGGAGCTCGTGGTAGAAACTTGACCGAACAGTCAAGAACGGATGCCCTGGTGCTGCGCGGCTAGATTGGGGGCCGAGCCGGGGTGAAGACGTGGTGAACGAGGATCAGGGGAGGCGCGATGGGTTCGCTGGACAACAAGGTTGCGATCGTCACGGGAGCCGGCCGAGGGATCGGGCGCGAACACTCGATAGCGCTCGCCGGCGCCGGGGCCAAGGTCGTCGTGAACGATCTGGGAGGGTCCGCCGCGGGCGAGGGGCAGGACTCGGCGCCCGCACAGCAGGTAGCGGACGAGATCAAGGAGCTCGGCGGTCAAGCGACCGCCAACTTCGACAACGTGGCCGATTTTCAGGGGGCCGAGAACCTGATCAAGCAGGCGGTCGGGGAGTTCGGCCGGCTGGACGTCCTGGTCAACAATGCCGGCATCATCCGCGACCGGATGCTCGTCAACCTCTCGGAGGACGAGTGGGACTCGGTTATCAATGTCCACTTGAAGGGGCATTACGCGCCGACTCGCCATGCGGCCGCCTACTGGCGCCAGGAGTCGAAGGCGGGCAACCCGGTCTCCGGTCGAGTCATCAACACGTCGAGTCCCTCCGGTGTCTTCGGGAACGTGGGTCAGACGAACTATGGAGCGGCGAAGGCCGGGATCGCAGCTTTCACGGTCATCGCTGCGCTCGAGCTGGGTCGCTACGGCGTCACGGTGAACTGCCTTGCTCCCAACGCGCGCACCCGGCTCACGGAGCAGACCTTCGGCGATATCCCCGTGCCGGAAGGTGGCTTCGACGCCATGGACCCAGCGAACATCTCGCCGATAATCGTTGGGCTTGCGAGTGACGAAGCTGCGAACATCACCGGTCAGTGTTTCTTCGTCTACGGTGGAGTCGTCAACGTGCTGAAGCCGTGGGACATGGGTATCAGCCTGTCGAAAGACTCCCGTTGGGAGCCGGAGGAGTTCGTGTCGAAGTTGAAAGAGGCACTACCAGATGGCATCCAGCCAGAAGGGATGATCCCGATGATGATCAAGGCCGCCGGGGATCAGGGATTGCAACTTGGCTGAGTCGCACCTGACGTTCGAGTTGCCGGTCGAGCGCGGCAAGGTGCGCGAGTTCGCCCTCTCCGTCGGCGAGGACAACCCCGTTTTCTTCGACGTGGACGCGGCCCGCGCTCAGGGTCTTCCCGATATCGTCGCTCCACCCACTTTCACGGTGACTCAGATCTGGCAGATCTCCAGAGAGCAGCGCGAAGCTCAGCTCGGCGCAAACCTGGATTACGAGCGCGTGTTACACGGCGAGCAGGAGTTCGTGTACGAGCGTCTCCCGTTCGCAGGTGAGATCCTTCGCGGCACGATGCGGATCTCCAAGGACTTCACGAAGCAAGGGAAGCGGGGCGGCGAGATGCGGTTCGTCACCTACGAGTCGCGCTTCGTGGACGTGCAAGGCGAGGACGTGCTTACCGCCTACTACACGTTGATCGAGACGGCCAAGGACGTGGGCTGAATGGAGGAGCGCTGATGGGCACGCCTGAGACCATCACGATGGAGGGGATCACTCCGGGTCAGGAGTTCGGCGAGGTCGTCTTCGGCCCGCTCGAGAAGGTCGACTTCGTGAGGTACGCGGGAGCCTCGGGTGACTTCAACCCGATCCACACGGACGAGAGCTACGCTCGCAAGACTGGCGCGCCCACGGTCTTCGCGATGGGGATGTTGCCCGCCGGCTACCTTGCGCACGCGGTGACGGATTGGTTCGGAGGTCCGCAGAACCTTCGGCGCTTCAAGGTTCGCTTCACGACGCGTGTGTGGCCCGGCGATGAGCTCGTCTGCCGCGCCCATGTGGTCTCGATCGAGGACGGCCTCGTGAAAACGACGCTCGAGGTGCATCGCCGTGGCTCGGGTCCAGAGGGGCTTGACCTCCCCACCGAGGAGATGGCGATCGTCGCCGAAGCAGACGTAGAACTTCCGGAGTGAGTACTAGAAAGGGGCAGCATAGTGGGGCTTAATGCCGATCTCGCCGGCAAGGACTACGGGTCGAAGACTTACGAAGTGACCGCCGAAGCGATCGAGAAGTTCGCGCGGGCGACCAACGATCTCAACGAGAGATACCTCTCGACGGACGTAGTCGCCTCACCGATCTTCCCGATCGTGCCGGCGTTCGACTCGTTCATGGCCGCTGCGATGGATCCGGATCTGGAGGCGGATCTCCTGCGACTCGTACACGGAGCCGAGGAGCACGTTCTGTACGAGGCGATCCAGCCGGGGGACACGTTGACGATCTCCACGGTCCTCGAATCGGTGGACAAGAAGGACACCGGCGAAACCTTCACGGTGAAGTCCACGGAGACCAACCAGCACGGAACGCCGGTCGCCGAAGTGCGCGGGACCATGTTCATCCGAGGCTCCGGAAGCGGCCCTCGTCCGGCCGCGGCTCAGAGCGACGAGGCCGAGCGGAGCATCGAGCATGAAGCGACAACGAAGGTAGACGAAGACCAGACGCACCGGTATGCAGAAGCCTCCGGCGACCACAACCCCATCCATCTCGACAAGGCCACCGCTCGTATGGCGGGCCTCCCGGGGATCATCCTGCATGGCATGTGCACGATGGCGATGGCGACGCAAGGAGCGGTGGACGGACTCGCGGGAGGCGACCCGACCAGGGTCCGGCGTGTCGCCGTGCGCTTCTCCAAACCCGTTCGCCCCGGCCAGGAGCTGACGACCAAATTCTGGCCCGAGGCGGGGGCCAGCGAAGCGACGACCTACGGGTTCGAGACCTACAACTCCGACGGGATAGCGGTGATCAAGGCAGGGATAGTGGAGGTGGAGTCCTAGCCGAACGGCTGGCAGGAGGACGCGAACGTGGCCGTTCGGTAGGCGACGAACGCCAGTCCGAGCCCGATCACGGCGAGCGTCGTCACGATCTGCATCGTCCTCGCTCGCTGCGGAGACCCGCCCCGATCGAAGCCCGCTCCCAGCATGACTCCTGCGACGAGGCCGCCGGCGTGCGCCCACATGTCGATGTTGGCGATCGCGAACCCCAGGACCGCGTTGATCCCGACGAAGATCAGGAGCTGCCGCAGATATCCGGCGACGAACTGGGACGACCGTCGCCGGTAGAGGAAGATCAGGAGGACCCCGACGACTCCGAAGATCGCGCCGGACGCCCCCACACCGAAGACGCTGCACGGCCCCAGCGCGTAGGACGCTGCCGAGGCGAAGAAACCCGCCACGAGATACATCACCACGAAGCGGGCCGTACCGAATGCCTCCTCGACCTGGGGCCCGAAGATGTACAGGACGTACATGTTCATCAGGATGTGAAAGATGAAGCTGGTCGAATGGAGGAACATCGGGGTGAATAGCCGCCACCATTCCCCGTTCGCGATCGCGATGGGGAACGAAGCGAAGTCGGTAGTCAATCCGGGGATCAGGTTCTGGGCGATGAACACGGCAACGTTGAGGACGATGATGGTCATGACCGCGGGGGCGGTCGCCCTCAGCGCCGATTTGACCGACCTTTGACCCTTGCGCGCTTCAGCCACGCACTCGGGGCAGTGCTGGCCGACCGAGGCGGGGATAGCGCAGCGTCCGCAGATGGGGCGATCGCACCGGCTGCACCGCAACTTCGTTGGGGTGTTCGGATGGCCGTAGCAAAAGGTCTCCTCGACCTCTCCCACGGTGCTCTGAGGTGCTTCGGGCGGTTGTGTGCTCACGATGAGACCAATCGTCGCACAGGCGCCGCGTAATCTATGGCGCTATGGAGCTGACGGTCGCGACGTTCAACATCCATCACGGGGAGGGGTCCGACGGACGCCTGGACCTCGAGCGTACGGCCGCTGCCATCGGCGCCACCGGCGCGGAGTTGGTCGCCCTCCAGGAGCTCGATCGCAACTTCCGGCGAACGGGCCACGTCGACCAGCCGGCGGTTCTCGCAGAGCTCACGGGCCTCCACGTCCACTTTCGCCCCACGGTGCGTAGAGGCGGAGGCGAGTACGGGATCGCGATCGCGGCATCCGATGACCTCGAGGTGGACCTGGCAACCCTCCCTCGTGAGGGCGAGGAGGAGGAGCGGGGCGCCATCCTGTCGTCGTGGCGGGGAGTGCGTGTGGTCGGCGTACATCTGGCCACGCAACGTGCCGCCCGGCGTCTCCAGCTCCCCGCGCTCGTTGAGCTCGCCTCGCCCTCGAACGGTCCGGTCGTCGTGCTGGGCGACATGAACGCGCCCGGTCGCGAGCTGCGCCCCCTGGGCCAGGACGGCCTCGAAACCGGACCGGGCCGGGCCCCCACGGTGCGCGGCCGGTTGGGGGGCCGTCGGATAGACCACGTCCTGGCGGGAGGGGGGGCCCGGGTCCTGCGTACCTGGACGATCCCCGGGGACGCGTCCGACCACGTCCCGCTGGTCGCTCATGTAGCCACCTGATCCCGGTTGCCTCTGCAACTCCTGTCAACTAGTGTTACTCCTGTTATCTTATGTGAAGTAACCGGGGCCCCAGGAGGGCGCGCATGCCGCTGACCAGCCGGGCGATAGCACTCGTCGTCTCGCTCGCCGTGCTCACGGCGTGCGGCTCCGACGCGGGCTCGGGGGGCGGGGATGCCGCCCTGGCGGAGGCCCGGGCTGAGACGGCGGCCGCGATCGACGAGGTGCGGACCCTCGCCCGGCGTGTTGACGAGCTCGAATCGAAACGTCTCGCTGAGGAACGTTCGCGTCAACGCATGGCCGCCGGGCTGAAGACAAGGATCGGTGATCTCGCGCGCCGCCTCGGTGATGCCCTCGCGTCCGTGCGTGAAGCGACGGATTCGGCCGCGGCCAGCGCCGACTCGGCCGTCGCTCAGATCGGTTCCATCACTCGGGACCTATCGGTCCTAGAGGAACGTTTCGACTACCACCTGCGTAACTCGAACGGAGGCGGATAGATGCGTCTGATGAGGGATCTTGTGGGGACCACCTTCTCGGCTCGTTACCACCTCGTGAGCAGGCTGGCCGGCGGCGGGATGGGCGAGGTCTACCGGGGCCACGACCTGCTGCTCGATCGACCCGTGGCGGTCAAGGTCCTACAACCATCTCTCGCGACCGACCCCCTACTGGTGGAGCGCTTCAAGGCCGAGGCGCGAGCGGCGGCGCGCCTGTCACATCCCAACGTTGTGGCCGTATACGACTGGGGGCAGGAGGACGAGCACACCTACTACATGGTCATGGAGTACGTCTCCGGTTCCGATCTGCGCGACCTTCTGGTGGCCCGCGGTTCGTTGAGCCCGGCGCAGTCCGTTGAGATCATGGCGCACGTGTGCGACGCACTATCCGAGTCGCACGATCAGGGTCTGGTCCATCGAGACATCAAGCCGGAGAACGTTCTCATCGCGCGCGATGGGAAGATCAAGGTCGCGGACTTCGGCATCGCGGTGGTGGCGGATGCGGATCGCTCGTTGCCCGGAGGCGGTATCCCAGGGACCCTGCGATACCTCTCGCCGGAGCAGGCCCGGGGACACGAGGCCACCTACTCCTCCGACATCTGGGCCGCGGGGGCGGTCCTCTCCGAGCTGTTGACCGGCCAACCTCCTCTTCTGGGAGCGGGCTCGCAGATGTTGAACCGAAGAGCGGTGGAGGACGTGTCACCACCCTCCGCCTTCGATGCATCCGTTCCTGCAGAGGTCGATGACGTCGTTCTGCGTGCCTGCGCGCTCGATCCCCTCGATCGTTTCTTCACCGCCTCCGAGATGGGGGCGGCCTTGCGACGAGTGTCCGTACGTTCGCTGCCCGATTCGGAACCGCTGGAGCACCTGTTGCGGGACCTGACCGGCGAGGTGGGCTTCGGGGACATGGACCCAACATCGTTCGCGGAACGGCCCAGACGCCGGCGACGATCGCGGCTTCGCTTGTTGCGCGCCGTGGCCGTGCTCGGTCTTCTGGGAGCGCTGCTGTTCGGCGGGTTGAGTGCGGTGGGTCTAGGCCAGGACTGGGTGGGCGTGCCGCAGTTGGTCGGTCTGCAGAAGGCGCGCGCCGAGCAGCGTGCCGAAGAGCTCGGCCTGGGCATCCGGATCGATCGACGCTATCTGAGCTTCAGCGTTCCCAAGGGCGAGGTCGTGCGCCAGAGCCCGGCATCGGGACGTGTCGAGGAGGGGGACACGATCCGGCTATCGATATCGAAGGGTCCTCCAATGAAGGACGTTCCTTCGATCGTCGGCATGGCACCCCGTGCCGCCAAACGTCATCTTATGGCTGCGGGTTTCGAGCTCGGGCCTCCGCTCGAGCGCTACTCACCCCACGATGCTGGCGTGGTTTTCCGTCAGATCCCCGCCAAGGGGCAACTGAAGTGGGGTAGCGAGGTGAGCTTCGTGGTCAGCCGGGGGCCGCGCCCCGTCGCGGTGCCCAACGTGATCGGAGCCACCGAGGAGGACGCCACCGCGGCGCTCAAGAAGGCCGGCTTCACTGCGGTCGTGGTCGACGTCTACTCGGACGACATCCCACCAGGCCAGGTGCTGGCCATGGATCCTGCAGCGGGGGTCATGACCCCGGGGGGAAGCGACATCGAGATGCAGGTTTCGCTGGGACCCGAGTTCGAGAAGGTCGAAGTTCCGGACGTTCGCGGTATGTCTCTCGATAGCGCGATCAATAAGCTTTCGGCCGTCGGGCTGAGTGGTCAGGAGGTCGCATCGTGCGACGGCGGGAAGACCGTCGTCGAGAGCGATCCGATCGCCGGGACGACCACGAGAGAGAACCAGTCAGTCGCTCTCTTCACCTGCTGACGCCAGAACGCTCCAGGCGGTCAGGGTCTCGACCAAACGCGGGGTGCATTCGAGCTTCTCGATGTCATCGAACGCAACCCACCGTGCCTCGTCCGCATCCTGACCCGCTCGAGGCTCGGGGCGACCCTCGACCTCCGCGATGAAGTCGAGGATGACGTAGTGCTGGTCGCCGGGGACCTCGAAGATCCCGGCAAGACGTCCTACCTCGACCTCGAGACCCGTCTCTTCCTTCACTTCGCGAGCGACGGCTCCGGCGATGTACTCACCATGTTCGAGTCGACCCCCCGGGAGTGACCACAGACCTTTGGCCGGTTCCTTCCCGCGCCGCACCATGAGTAGGTGGTTGTCTTCCCGCATCACCACCGCGCCTACGCCGACGATCGGTCCTTCGTGCTCCACAGCGACCTTGATACACCACACCCGGGGCCGGCACGCTCCCCCTTACCCTGAACCACATGAAGACGGACCCCGGAACCGATCGGATCGAGTCCCGCCCCGCGTGGGCATCGTGGAGCCTGCTCGCGCTCGGAGTCGTAGCGGCCTCGGTGTCCGCCATCCTTGTGCGGTATGCGGAGGGCGCGGACGCCCTGGCCATCTCCTTCTGGCGCTGCGCCTTCGGCGCGCTTCTTCTGGCTCCGTTCGCGAGGTCGGGTCTTCGAGACATGAAGCGACCGGCGGCCTTCACGATGCCCGTGATAGCGGGAGCGTTCCTCGCGGTCCACTTCGCGACCTGGATCAGATCGCTCGATTTGACGACGGTGGCTTCGTCGGTGCTTCTCGTCTCCACGACGCCCATCTTCGTCGCGCTGATCGCCTGGTTCGCATTCAAGGATCGGTTGCCAGCGGTGGGTTGGACGGGGATCGTCATGGCTCTCGGCGGCACGGCGCTGGTTGCCGGGGTGGACCTGGGAGGGACGTCCTTCGCCGGTAACCTGCTCGCGCTTGCGGGCGGTGCGATGGCGGCCGGTTACGTGCTCGCCGGGGGAGTGGCCCGGCGGACCCTGGGGATCCTGGAATACGCGGCCGTGACCTACGCGGCCGCCGCCGTATTGCTGCTGGTCGTGTGTCTGGCCGCGGGTGTCGACCTCATCGGTTACCCGTCGGCCACGTGGTGGGCTATAGCAGGGATCGTCGTTGGGCCACAGCTCCTGGGACACACGGTGATCAACCTCGTTCTCAAAGACATCGATGCGACCACCGTGTCGGCGGCGATCATGGCGGAACCCATCATCGCGATCACGTTGGCTTTCGCTCTCTTCGATGAGGTCCCCTCGATCCTCGTCTACCCGGGCGGCGCGGCCATCCTCGCCGGGATCTATCTCGTATCGACGACGGCCAGACGCCCGGGCCAGATCCCGATAGACCAGCTGTGATCCTCAGTCACGCCGGCGGGACCCTCGAGACCGATCTGTGCCTCGTCATGGGGATCGTCAACCGGACGCCGGATTCGTTCTTCGATGGTGGCCGGCTCGACCTCGGCGCGTCGATCGACTTCGCGTTGGAGCTTCAGGAGCAGGGGGCCGACCTCCTCGACCTGGGCGGCGTGCGGGCAGGGCCGGGCCCGGCGGTGTCGGCCGAGGAGGAGACCGAACGCCTCCTCCCGCTCGTCGAGGCTCTCGTGGGCCGGGTGCGCGTACCCCTGTCGATCGAGACCGGCCGCCCGGAGGTGGCCAGGGCCGCGTTGGGAGCGGGGGCATCGATATTGAACGATGTGACGGGGCTCGCCGATCCCGGCCTCGCGCCGGCCTGCGCCGCGGCGGGCGGAGCGTTGGTCCTCATGCACCACGGGGGCCAGATCCGCGGGCGCCCGCGCAACCCACGCTACGGAGACGTCGTGGCCGCGGTGCTCGAAGAGTGGGACCGACTGGCCGTCTCGGCTCGCGACGCCGGAGTGTCGCCCGATGGGCTTCTCTTCGATCCGGGCCTCGACTTCGGCAAGAACACGTATCAATCGCTGGAGCTGATGCGGAGGCTGAACGAGCTGGTGGGCCCCGCCGGGCCGGTCCTGGTGGCGCCGTCCCGCAAGGACGTGGTCGGTGAAACCCTTGACCTCCCACCTGGCGAGCGTCTGTCTGGGACCCTTGCCCTCGTAGCGCTATCGGCGAACGCGGGGGCGGCCGTCGTCAGGGTTCACGACGTGGGGGCTGCGAAGGACGTCGTGTCGATGGTGGCCGCGGTGAAGGGGCGGATGGCACCTCGCTCGCCGGTCCGGGGGCTGTGGGAATGAGCCACTGCAACATGGCCTCCGCGACCAACTCGGCCGGCACGGAGTAGCGTCCCTGCTCGATACGCTTCCCCAGCTCGGTCAGGTCCATCTCCGACCTGTATCGGAAGAAACGCAGATTGGATTGATACGGTTCACCCATGCCGAAAACAATACTGATAGTCGAGGACGAAGAAGCGGTGCGCGAGCTCGAGAAATTCATCCTCGAAGCCCAGGGTTATGAGGTCATGGAGGCCCGAGACGGCCTCGAGGGCCTGGCCAAGGCGGAGTTCAAGAGGCCCGACCTGATCCTGCTGGACCTGATGATGCCCGACGTATCGGGGCATCGGATGTTCGAGGAGATCCAAGAGCACCCCGCGACCGCTGGGATCCCGATCGTCGTGGTGACGGGGAAGCCGGACGCCCACGAGATGTTCGACGACGCCATCGGCCCCGACAATGTGATCATGAAGCCCTTCGAGGCCGAGGCTCTGCTCGGCCGCATCCGGGATCACATCGGCGACCCGGAGTAGGCGTCAGGCTCTTTTCGAGCTGGTTGCTCAAATTCGGTCCCGAACGACCCGATAAGGACAACATGGACACCTTCGTGGGAACCTTCATCCTCACCGCCGCATTCGTACTGGGCCTCATCTTCGGGAGCTTCGCTACCGTGGCCTCTTATCGGATCCCGCGGCGGGAGACCATCGTCTCGGGGCGCAGCAAGTGCCCCTCGTGTGCCCATCAGATCGGGGCGCTCGAGAACATCCCCGTTATCAGCTGGGTTGCGCTGCGTGGAAAGTGCAGGCATTGCGCGGCCCCCATAGGGGCGCGCTATCCGTTGACCGAGTTGGCGACGGGAGCCCTTTTCGTCTTTGCGGCCTTCAAGTTCGTCGTGTCCGCCAACAACGCGTCGGTCTCGGGTTGGGTCACGGCCGCAACCTATGCGGCGTTCTTCTGGACGTTGATCGTGCTGACGATCATCGATCTGGGACACAAGCTCCTCCCCAACCGCGTCGTGTATCCGTTGTTCGTCGCCGGCTGGGTGGGGTTGGCTGCGGCCGCAGTGATCGATGGAGACCTCGGTCGCCTGCTCGATGCGGCTATCGGCGCCGCGATCTTCGGTGGATTCTTCTTCATCGTCGCCTTCATCTATCCCCAAGGGATGGGTCTGGGTGACGTGAAGCTGGGATTCGTTCTCGGAACCTTCCTCGGCTTCATCGAGGGTCCCGGACTCGTTCTGGTCGGGATGTTCCTGTCGTTCCTGTTGGGCGGCGTGGTCAGCATCGGGGTCCTGGCGGCGCGAGGGGGCGGCCGAAAGACCGAGATCCCCTTCGGCCCCTTCCTGGCTCTGGGGACCGTTCTGGCGCTGATGCTAGGGCAACCCCTGCTCGACGCTTATCTCGGCACGTTCTGAGGTAGACACGCACATCGAGCGCATACGATGATCCCATGTCAGACCCCACGGGTTCGTTTGACGACGAGCCAGAGCAGGAGATTACCGAAGAGGAACGGGAGGCCCTACGGCAGGATCTGGTCGACGTTCAGGTCCTGAAGGAAGTTCTGGGCCCGAAAGGGCTCAAGGGCACCGTTTTCTACTGTCCCGACTGTGACGAAGACCACTACCTGGCTTGGGATCTCCTCGCCGGCAACCTCAAGGAGATGCTCGAGCAGGGAGAGTCGCCGGTACACGAACCCGCTTTCGAGCCGGATCCCGACGAGTACGTCTCCTGGGACTACGCGCGTGGCTTTCTCGATGGCTACGAGTCATTCGAGCGCGAGGACATGAGCGAGACGGCGGCCGGTCTCGTTCTCGCGCTGCGCGATCGCGGCTGGCCCCCAAATGAGGTCAAGGGGCTGCTTGTCGAGCTCGGGATAGATGTGAACTTCCCACCGGCGGACGGCCACTAGGTGGTTCGCATCATCGCGTTCGCGAATCAGAAGGGTGGCGTTGCCAAGACCACGACGACGGTGTCGATCGCGGCGGCTCTTTGCGAGCGCGGGCGGCGGGTGCTCGCTGTAGATCTCGATCCGCAGGGCGCGTTGACGTATTCGCTCGGGATCGACCCCGACGCGCTCGACGAGACGATCAACGACGTGCTTATTCGCCGGCTTCCCATGCAGAAGGTCATCCAGACGCGAGAGGTCGATCTGGTGCCCGCGAACATCGACCTCGCAGGGGCGGAGGCCGTGTTGCTGGCCAAGACCGGCCGGGAGTACGCGCTCGAGCGAGCTTTGAGAGAAGTGCTTCCGATGTACGACTACGTGTTGATCGATTGCCCTCCATCACTCGGCATCCTCACTATCAACGGGCTGACCGCGGCGCAGGAGGTCGTGATCCCGTTGCTCGCCGAGGCGCTCTCCCACCGTGCTGTGGGTCAGCTGATCGAGACTCTTGGCGACATCCGTCACTTCACAAACCCCGATCTCGAGGTCATCGGTCTCGTCGCGACCATGTTCGACGGGCGCACCCGCCATGCGCGTGAGGTTCTTGCCGACATCGGCAGCCGCTACGGCGTTCCGTTGCTCGAACCGCCCGTGCGGAAGTCGATCCGCTTCGCCGAGGCCACGCAGGTGGGTAGATCGATCGTCTCTTTCGCTCCGAGTCATCCGGGGGCAGAGGCTTACCGCGAGCTCGCCACCGTTATCGAGAAGGTGTTTCCATGACCGATGGACCGATCGGCAAGCACGCGCTTTACAGCGCAACCGAGCGCAAACCCATGACATGCACCGTCGAGTGCTCCTCGTGCCGGGAGGAGACGCGCGTCTCCCTCGTCGAGCTGGCCGCCCTCATGTTCCCGGTGCATTTCCACCTGCCGGTCGTGAAATACCACCATTCGTGGTTCCGTTGTCCGGCTTGCGGTCGACGCACCTGGCTTCGGATCCACCTCGACCGGTAGGTCGTCTGGAACGGACACAGGCGCGCCCAACCGGGCCCCGCGGAGAGGGTAGATTCTTGCCACACACCCGAAGGAGGGCCTCAATGGCTAGACCCAGCAAGCAGAGGGCGCAGGCGAGCAAGCAGATCAAAGTTGCCGCCAAGAGCATGTCGAATGTGGGCAAGAAGGCCGTCGACACGGCCGGCAAGACGGCCAAGCAGGTGTCGAAGACCCGCGAGGCCAAGCGGGCCAGGAAGTCGGTGAAGGTGGCCGGAGATGCGGCCAAGGTCGCGGCCGGGGCGGCCGTTGCGCTCGTGAAGACCGCCGTGGAGCAGTCTCGGAAGGGCGCGCGGACGGTGAGCGGGTCGAAGGAAGCGAAGACCGCCCGAAAGAGCACCCGGAAAGCGACCGACGCCACGAAGAAGGCGGCGAAGTCATCGACGTCCGCAGCGCGCGCCAAGAGTTCGGCGGCGGCCACCAAGGCACGGGCGCAGTCGGCCAAGAGGACGAAGAAGGCTCGCAAGACCGCATCCAGCGCGAAGAAGAGGGCCAGCCGCTGAGGGACTTGGTCGATCCGGGAGTACTCAGCAAACGGGCGAATGGGCCGATGATGTGCTCATGAGAGTGAGATGAAGTCCTATCCCTCGAGGGCCCAGTGGCTCAAGAGACTCGCCTCCCGCCGTCGAGGGGGCGTCGCCTTCGCTTTCTCGGGAGGAGGGCCGCTCGGTGCGCTACAGGTGGGCCAGATGCGTGCGTTGTTCGAGCATGGGGTCATGCCGGACATGGTCGTGGGGTCGTCGGTCGGCGCACTCAACGCGACCTTCTTGGCTCTGGACCCGACCACGGCGGGCACGGATCGACTCGAGACCGTCTGGAGAGGTCTCCAGGACACCGATCTGTTCCCGGGAGGTCGCTTCAAGGCCTCGTGGGCCCGGATGCTCGTCCGAGGGAATCGCATCTTCGAGAACAGCGGCATACGCAAGCTCGTTACCACGCGCATCGGAAACGCCGCCTTCGACGATGCACAGCTAACTCTGGGGATCCTTGCGACGGATCTGAACACCGGCAAGGATCGCACCTTCACCTCGGGCGAGATCCTGCCAACCCTGCTGGCATCGATCGCGATGCCCGGGATCTTCCCACCGGTCGAGATCGAGGGCCGTAAGTACATCGATGGAGGCGTCGCAAACAACGTTCCTATCGCTCCCGCCGTGGAGATGGGAGCCCGCACTGTCTACGTCCTGGATGCCACAGCGCAGAACAACGCTCAGCACAGGCCCCTGAACCGTCCTATCGACTACCTCGTTCACGCCTTCGGGCTCGCCCGTTCTCAACGCTTCGAAATCGAGGCCCCGTTGTATTCCTCGAAGGTCGAGCTGATCCTCATCCCGGCTGCGCCGCTGGACTTCTATGTCCCCTTCGCCTCGATGGACTTCACGGCGCGGCTCATAGACCTGTCGTACGAGCACACCCGGGCTTTCCTTTCGGGGGAGTTGAGAAGTGTGACGGAGCGGGTAGACGAGTCAGTGGAGGTCATCGCGCCGGCAAAGTAGGGGGGAATCGTGTCCGCTGAGAAGACGTCGAAGCCAGACGAACCCGAGGAGCAAGAAGCCCTCGAGGAATCGAGAGATACCGCAACCGAGATGGGTTCGGCCCCGCCGGTAGTTGAGGCGCACGACGAGATGACCCCATTCGAGGCGGCGACCTACTTCTTCCATCTCGCCGCCGACCGACTCGGCCTGCGGGACGAGATGCGATCGGTGCTTGCGAGCACGTACAGAGAGATGGCCGTTCAGGTCCCCGTCAAGATGGATGATGGATTCATCAAGGTGCACCGTGGCTACAGGATCCAGCACAACGGTGCCAGAGGCCCCTACAAGGGTGGCGTTCGGTTCCATCCCAGCGCGGACCTCGACGAGGTTCGGGCTCTCGCTGCCCTCATGACGTGGAAGAACGCCTTGGTGGACGTTCCCTTCGGCGGCGCCAAGGGGGGCGTGCAGTGCGACCCGAGGAAGTTGTCTGAGGGCGAGCTCGAGCGCTTAACGCGTCGGTTCACGTCCATGATCGGCTACATCATCGGCGTGCAACGCGACATCCCCGCTCCCGATATGGGGACGAACGCGCAGACCATGGCCTGGATGATGGATGCCTACGGGCAGAAGTACGGGTACACGCCCGGCATCGTCACGGGCAAGCCTGTCGAGTTGGGCGGTTCGCCAGGCCGTGAGGAGGCTACCGGCCGCGGGGTCGTCATCTGCGCGCGCGAGATCGCCAAGAAGCGCAACATGCAGTTCCGCGATGCATCGGTCGTGATCCAGGGGTTCGGGAACGTCGGGTACTGGGCGGCACGATTGGCAAGCGAGGCGGGAGCCAAAGTCGTCGCGGTTTCCGACGTGACGAGCGGCATCTACAACAAAGAAGGACTCGACATCCAGGACCTCCATTCGTTCGCTGCAGATGCAGAGACGGTTGGGGATCACGAGGACGGCGACAGGGTGTCGAACGACGATCTTCTCGAGATCGAGTGCGACATCCTCATTCCGGCAGCGATCGAGGGTGTTATCACGAGCGACAACGCCGACAAGGTGCGCACGCAACTCGTCGTGGAGGCTGCGAACGGCCCCATCACTCCGGGGGCCGACAAGATCCTCGCCGAGAACGGAGTGATGGTGGTGCCGGACATCCTGGCGAACGCCGGCGGGGTCACGGTTTCCTACTTCGAATGGGTTCAGAACATCCAGGAGTTTCGGTGGGAGATCGACAACGTCAACTTCGAGCTCAAGAAGCGGATGACCAAGGCGACGGATGCAGTCTTCTCGCGCTCCGAACACGACGAAACGTCACTGAGGGACGCGGGCTTTGATATCGCCGTCGAGCGGGTTGCCCGTGCCGCCGAGCTGAGGGGGTACGTCTAGACTGGGGCACGCGCGGCACCATTTTCGAGTCTCCGCCGCACCCCTTCTGATCCCGCTGCGACACCCTTTTGAGCCCGTCAGGGCCCCCGATAGGGTCGATTTGCCCGAACAGAGCAGAAAGGACCGCGAAAATCCGGCCGGCCTAGCAGGAACTACGTTCCGCCGGTCGAAGAACCGCTATCCAAGCCCTACCGGGGCGGACTGGAAGAACGGCGGTCTGATGATGAAAGAGGCCCTGCGGGCCGCGCGGATAGTGGTCGTCGATGACTCGGATTCGATCGTTCAGTTGCTGACCGAAGTCCTGGCGCTGGACGGCTACCTGAACGTGATCGGAGTGACGGATCCGCGCCTCGCCATCCCCACGATCGAAGAGAGCGACCCAGACCTGTTGATCCTGGATCTGCACATGCAACAGCTGGGGGGGCTCGAGATCATGGCCGAGTTGTCGCGCCACGCCTCACCCCACGCACCTCTTCCGATCCTGGTGCTCACCGCCGACACGTCGCCGGAGATGCGTCAGCGAGCCCTCTTGGGAGGAGCAAAAGAGTTTCTGACGAAGCCGTTCGATAGCGCCGAAGCGCTGCTCCGCGTGCGAAACCTGCTCGAGACGCGCATGTTGCACCAAACCTTGAAGGACGAGAATCGAGTGCTGGAGCTTGCGGTGCGAGAGCGAACGCGCGAGTTGGAGGACCTAAGGGTCGAGATCCTCCAGCGTCTTGCGTTGGCCGCTGAGTATCGCGATGACGCTACCTTGCGGCACACCGAGAGAGTGGGTCGCACGGCTGCGCTCCTGGCGCTCGAGCTCGGGGTGGCTCCGGACGGGGACGGCGACCTGGTTTTCCGCGCAGCCCAGCTGCACGACATCGGAAAGATAGGGATCCCCGACGCCATCCTGTTGAAGGAAGGGCATCTGTCCCCGGCTGAGTTCGACCGCATGAAGGACCACACCGTCATCGGCGCCCGCATCCTCTCCGAGAATCGCTTCGAGCTATTGCGACTGGCCGAGGAGATCGCGATGACGCACCACGAGAGATGGGCCGGCGGCGGCTACCCGCGGGGGCTGACCGGCCCGGAGATCCCATTGATCGGACGGGTGGTGGCGCTGGCAGACGTCTTCGACGCACTTATCCACAAGCGGCCCTATAAGCAGGCGTGGAGCGTCGACCGGGCTCTCGAGGAGATAGCGGGGGAGCGCGAACGCCAGTTCGATCCGAACGTGGTGGACGCCTTCGACCGCATCCGTGACGAAGTGATAGCGCTCCACGAGGTCGCGGCCCTCTAGTTCTATGCCCGCGCGCGGCGGGCTGCTGACCACAGCCCTTGCTTAACGGCCGCCACTTCGGGCCGGCCTGCGGCAACCCCTCGGGGGGATCGGTCGTCAAGACGACCTACTCCCCCCAGACCCCCCTCGGGGGGAACTTTCGCGTGGGGATGGGAGTTCGTGTTCTGCGTGGTTGCTTCGTTTCCGAAAGTTTTTCTTGGGTGTTTCGGACATAAACGGGCATGCCCGGCGAATGGGAATCATGCTTTCCGCATATGTGGGAAGAGATACCTCATGGATCAAACACGTAGTTGTCCGTGGCTCTCCGGTCCCCGAAATGCTTCGTTGAAGCTGCCGGCGACCAAGTGGTGGTTCGCGATCTCACGCGACGTGCTCGCGAAGAATCACCGCCGCCGTGCGGTGGCCGCGCACCGTCCGTCCGTCCGTTGTCACCGGACTCCCACCTTTACGTCGCCGATCGCGCGCTAGCGCGCCCTTCATGGCGGGCCCCTCGCGCCGCCAACTAGGATGACCCCCCAGTTCCGATAAGGGGGTAGCGCGATGTCGATCGAGAAGTTCATAGACCTTACGGCGACCGGAAGCACGATCGAAGAGGCCGTGGGTTCGGCGGTGCACCGGGCCAGCCTGACGCTTCAAGGAGTGACGACATTCGAGGTCGAACGCATCGACGGCTTGGTCTCGGATGGCGAGCTCAAGTACAGGGTTCTCGTTCGCATCTCGTTCGTTATCAAAGAACAGCTGCACGAGTAGGGCTCGCCGGGGTGCAACCTAGAGCGAGTCGTCTTTGAGATCACCGCGCCGGCGGGAGCCGTTGCCGGGCGTATTCCGCCTGGTGCTGCCACTGCCTTTCCCCGGACTAGATCGCGTCAATGCGTACCTCTTGACGGAGCCTGACGGCGCAACGCTCGTGGACTGCGGGATCTTCGCTCCCTCAGAGGACGACGATCACGGTTGGGACGCTCTGGTGCGCTCCCTCGAGGTCTGTGATGTCGCGGTGGAGGACGTTCGCAGGCTGGTGATCACGCACACGCATATCGATCACTACGGCATGGCGGCTCGGATGGTAGAGAGAAGCGGATGCGAGCTCTGGATGCACAAGGCCGCCGAGTTCGATCTCGGGTTCTACCGGAACCCCCAAGACACGATCGCTCGCCTCAGGAA
>JALZOM010000095.1 GCA_030913945.1 Actinomycetota bacterium | reverse complement strand
GCCGTGATCATGGCGTACACGGCGACCCTCCACACCGACGAGGCCTACACGTGGCTATTCAGGTTCGTCGTCACTCCCCTGTTCCTGCTGTCGGGCACCTTCTTCCCTATCGACCAGCTGCCGGCATGGGGTCGGGTGGTCGCTCACCTCACGCCGCTCTTCCACGGGGTCGAGCTCGTGCGACAGCTGACGATCTACGATCTGGACCCCTCGGCCATCTGGCATCTGGGGTATCTCGTGGCATTGCTCGTCGTCGGGGTGGTCGTCGGGATCCGGAACTTCGAGAGAAGGCTGCTGCCCTGATGGCCGTCGCCGAGCGGACCAAGGCATACCCCCGACCGTCACTCCACCGCGCGAGCCAACTCGTGTACCGGAACGCCCTCGCATACAAGCACTATTGGATCGCGTTCATCAGCGGTTTCTTCGAACCCGTCTTCTATCTGGTCGCGGTGGGGTTCGGGGTTGGACAGTTCGTCGGGGGGGTCCCATTCGGTGGTGGCCAGCTCGACTATGCCTCGTTCCTCGCCCCCGGGATGCTCGCCGCATCAACGCTCAACGGCGCGCTCTTCGACGGGTTCTTCAGTCCGTTCTTCAAGCTCAACTGGATGAGGACCTACGACGGGATCATCACGACGCCGGTGAACATCTCGGATATAGCAGTCGGCGAAGTCGCTTGGGCAATGATCCGCGGCACGATCTACGGAGCAGGCTTCCTGATCGTCATGCTGGTCTTCGGGTTGATCCATTCACCCTGGGCGCTGCTGGCGTTGCCGGCGGTGATGCTTTCGAGTGGTGCCCTCTCGGCCGGAGCCATGATCCTCACGGGCATCACGAAGCAGATCTCCTCTCTCGAGAAGGTCATGACGTTGGTGGTGTTCCCGTTGTTCCTGTTCTCGGGGACCTTCTTCCCGGTGTCGCTCTATCCCGGCTACCTCCGACCGATCGTTCAAGCAACTCCGCTGTACCACTCGGCGTCGCTACTGCGAGCCCTGACCACCGGCGAGGTTGGATGGGGGACGCTCTGGCACGTCGCCTACCTCGTCGTGATGTTCGTCCTTGCGAGCGCCCTGGCGATCCGGCTCATGAGGCGACGCCTGATCTCCTAGTCAAGTGCGCCCATCGCGCGATAAAAGTAGGAAGGTGCTTCATGCCCGCATCCAGACTCAAGCTCGCGCCCACCGCCGAAGATCTCGTTCGCGGTTTCGAACGAATACGTGCGGAGATGGAGTTGCCGGCCGGGTTCCCTGAAGTGGTTATGGACGCCGCCGAGAAAGCGGCCACCCGGGACCCCCAAGACGGTGATGGACACGAGCCTCGACCCGAGATCGAGTTCGTCACCATCGATCCGCCTGGAAGCAAGGACCTCGACCAGGCTTTCCACGCCGCACGAGACGGCAGAGGCTTTCTCATCCATTACGCGATCGCCGACCCGGGCTGGTTCATCTCACCGGGGGATCCGATCGATCTGGATTCTCGGCGGCGGGGGCAGACGCTCTACGCGCCCGACGCTCGTGTCCGCCTCTACCCCCCGGTCCTGAGCGAGGGTGCGGCCAGCCTCCTCGAGGGTCAGGTACGCCCCGCGATGTTGTGGGAGATGAACCTCGACGAGGGAGGGGAGCTGCAGGCGACCAACGTGAGCCGGGCTCTTGTCACCAGCGACGAGCAGATGACGTACGAGGATGCCCAGCGGGAGATCGATTCCTCCTCTCCGCGGCCCTCACTCGAACTCTTGTCGATCATCGGGCGCTTGCGACAAGAACGAGAGCTCGAGCGAGGCGGCATCCACATCGAGCTCCCCGAACAAGAGGTAAGTGGTCCGGCCGGCAACTACGCCCTCTCGTTCAGGGGGCCTCTAGCTGTCGAGGAATGGAACGCGCAGATCTCACTGCTGACGGGAATGGCTGCGGCGCGTCTGATGCTCGACGGGGGCGCCGGCATACTGCGCACCATGCCCCCGCCCCAAGAGGACAGCCTGATCGCTCTTCGCCGGGCGGCAACAACCCTGAGACTCGAGTGGCCGGACGCCATCACACATGGGGAGTTCCTTCATCGCCTCGATCCAACCGACTCTCGTCACGCTGCAGTCATGAACGTCGCGATGCGCCTGTTTCGAGGAGCGGGGTACGTCGTGCTCGATGGACACCCTTCGAAAGAGACGGCGCATTCGGGGATCGCAGCCCCGTACGCGCACGTGACCGCGCCGCTTCGACGGCTGGCCGACCGCTTCGCGAACGAGATCGCGCTGTCGCTCTGTCGGAGCGATACCCCCCCTTCGTGGGTAAACGAGGCACTCCCGGAGATGCCCGAGATCATGAAGGACTCGCACCGAAGGAACGGCGAGCTCGAGCGTCGCGTCGTCGACCTCGTCGAGGCCGCCATCCTCGAGCCGCAAGTCGGTCGCGAATTCGACGGCGTCGTCGTAGAGGCCGGAGAGAAGAGTGGTTCAGTTCAACTTGTGGACATGGCAGTGGTGGGCCACTGCAAGTGTCCGAACCTGGACCTCGGTACCCGGGTTCGGGTGCGTGTCAAAGAGGCGGATGCTGAAACATCGCGCCTCGAATTCGAACTGGTCGACGCCGGTACCGCACCCGACCACGATCAGGCAAGGCGGTAGATCAGCCTCGAGAGACGACCTCGGCCGGGGGAGGCTGGCGAAGCTGTCTCGGCAGGTACTGGGCTCCCGGGCCCCTGCTTGCAGCGACATCGCGGGGGTTCGAGATGGCGCACCTCTTCAGCGAGAGGCAGCCACAACCGATGCATGAGTCCAGCCCGTCGCGGAGCGCGACGAGGGCATCGATCTCGTCATTGAGCCGCGCACGCCAATGCTTGGAGATGTTCTTCCAATCGGCAGCTGTCGGATTCCTGGAACGAGGAAGTTGCGCCAACGCCTGCCTTACCTCTTCGAGGCTCAGGCCTACGTGTCGCGCCGCGCTGATGAACGCAAGCCTTCGTAGAACGCTGCGTTCGAAACGACGCTGCCCCCCCTCGCTGCGGCCCGCGCTGATGAGCCCCTCACGCTCGTAATACCTCAAGGCCGACGGTGCATAGCCGCTGCGCCGAGCGACCTCCCCGACCAAGAGCATCTCGTTCTCCATCGTTCACCTCCTACTTGACTTAAAGCTTACTTCAACTCTTAGTCTGAGGCCACACCAAACAGGGAGGTCTGGAATGTCATCTGCACTCATCACGGGCGCGTCTCGGGGTTTCGGCCGCGCCTTAGCCAAGGAGCTGGCCCGCCGGGACTGGCAGCTGATCATCGATGCTCGGGGGGACGAGGAACTCCAAGCGGTGGCCTCGTCACTGGGGTCCGCCGTCATGGCGATAGCCGGCGACGTCTCAGATCCCGAGCATCGCGAAGAGCTCGCGCGGGCGGTGGCTCGCCAGGGTCGCCTCGACCTGCTCGTCAACAACGCCAGCGTCCTCGGGCCCAGTCCGCTCCCCGGTCTCGACCGCTACCCCATCGAGGAACTGGAGCGGGTCCATCGGATCAACACCGTTGCGCCGCTTGCGCTGGCGCAGCTTCTACTGGAGAGAATCCGCGCCGCCTCCGGGACTATCGTCAACATCACCTCCGATGCAGCGGTCGAGCCCTACGAAGGATGGGGCGGCTACGGGTCCTCGAAGGCCGCGCTCGACCAACTTTCGGCGATCCTCGGCGTTGAGCAGAGTTCCATCCGTGTCTACGCGTTCGATCCCGGCGACATGCGAACGGAGATGCACCAGGCCGCATTCCCGGGCGAAGACATCACCGACCGGCCCGAGCCCGAAACGGTGGTGCCGGCGCTCCTGCGCCTCGTGGAGGAAGCTCCGTCGAGCGGCCGCTACCGGGCGAGCGATCTGCTCTTCACCGCAACCGAGGCCGCGTCATGACCCCCAGTTCCTCGCTCGTCCGAACGTCGTTCGATATTCCCGACGACCGCGCCGCTGCCGAGCCGCCCGAGATGCGAGGGCTGGAGCGCGATGGGGTACGTCTCCTCGTGGCCGGTCCGTCCGGAACGAGCCACACCACCTTCAAGGACATCTCCCGCTACCTGCGACGCGGTGACCTCGTCGTCGTAAACACCTCGGCGACGCTGCCCGCTGCGATCGAGGGGGAGCGTGAGGCGGGACGTCGCGTGTTGGTCCACTTCTCCACGCGGCTCGACGATGGCACCTGGACGGTCGAGCTGCGCTCCCCGGATGCATCCGGTCCCCTTCTCGACGGAACCTCAGGGGAACGGATAAGGCTCGAGGGCGGCGCGCAGCTCGAGATCCTCTCAGCTCATTCCGGTCCTGAAGGAAGAAGTCGCCTGGTCCGCGTCACAACGACCACGGACTGCGTCGAGGAGTATCTCGAAGCGTTCGGACACCCCATCGCGTATGCGTACTCGAAGGGGCGGCACCCGCTCTCGATGTACCAGACGGTTTTCGCGCGCAACCCCGGAAGCGCGGAGATGCCCAGCGCGGGACGCCCTTTCACCACCGACCTCGTCACGCAGATGGTGACTCAGGGCATCGTCTTCGCCCCCATCCTGCTGCACGCGGGAGTGTCCTCGCTGGAACGCGGTGAGAGCCCCCTTCCCGAGCGCTACCGCGTGACGGCGCACACAGCCAGGCTCGTGAACGAAACACACAGGGCCGGGGGTTCGGTGATAGCCGTTGGGACGACGGTGACTAGGGCCCTCGAAACGGTGACGGATCGAGGCGGATCCGTCATGCCGGGTGAGGGGTGGACCGATCTGGTGCTCTCTCCCGCTCGTCCGGCGAGGGTGGTGGATGGACTGATCACCGGCTGGCACGCGTCGGATGCGTCCCACCAGCTTCTCCTCGAGGCCGTTGCAGGCGGAGACTTGGTCGATCGGGCTTACGACACGGCCCTACGCAGCGGCTATCTGTGGCATGAGTTCGGCGACAGCTGCCTGCTTCTCCCCTCGGGTGGCGCGGTCGACGAAGGTCAACCGGCCAGGATCCCCCACCGGTAATCAGGTCGAGCTCCGAGCCGCCTCGATGAACCTGCTTTTCGAGAAGGGCGACTGCACGCTCTGAGCTCCGTGCCACATCGCTACCAACCGGGGGGATCGCTCGCGGGAAATGACTCCATTGAGGCTTCGTCGACCTCGTTCTCGGTTCGGTCGGCCCGCTTGCTTTCGTAAGGCTCGCCACACGAGGCGCAATGGACCCGGCCGGAGACGCGTGCTACGCCGCAGGATAGGCATCGCGTGGACGGTGCGCCACCAGTCCGCTCGCCGGCGGCAGTCATCGAACGAGCATACAGATGCGGCTCCTTCCCATCTATATATGCAATAAACCCTAATCAGCGCAATACGTTCAGAATGCGCATTCCGAACGTATTGCATGGAAGAAACAAGAGAGCGGTCCCCTTGGCGGATCGCCGCAGCCGCAGCCGTCATCTTCATACCCGCGCTCATCGCCGTATACCTGAGCCGCCCTGAACCCCCAACCCCGCGGGTCACTCAGATCCTGAGCTCTGACCGGGCGAGTGATGAAGGCTCGACCACCGGTCAGGACGATTCGCCTGCGGCGGGCGCTGAGGCGGCGGGCAAACGAGTTTCAATCGAGTTCAAGCGGGGCACCCGCGCGTCGCTCGGGACGATCGAGATCCCCTCCATCGATCTCCGCACGAAGTTCTTCGATGGCGTCACCGATGAAGCGGTCGAGTCTGGGCCCGGCCATTGGCCCGGAACCCCCTGGCCGGGACAGCCTGGAAATGCCGTCTTCGCCGGTCATCGAACGACCTTCACGCATCCCTTCGAGGATCTGGACCTTCTAGCGCGCGGAGACCGGGTCAGAACAGACATGCCCAACGCGCGCCCCACCGTTTATCGCGTCTTCAAGACGACGGTCGTGCCCGAGGAGAGGTACGTGAGCTTCGTCTTGAAGCAGCCCCAAGGAAAGCGCGTTCGAACGATCACGCTGTTCGCGTGCACGCCGAAGGGATCACGCACGCACCGGATAGTCGTACAAGCCAAAGCCACTCCTTCCCCAACCAACTCGAAAGCACGAGAGAGGGGAGGCGGCGAGAACAATTCCAGCAGTTGACGTACCGCAATCTGTTTCTCTACTAGGAGGTGTGCAACACAATGAGCAGTGAAGAGATCTTTAATGGGGAACCGGTCCTCTCGTTCGATCGAGATCAGGACCGTCGCAACTTCCTCAAGTGGGCAGGACTCGTGGGTGTCGGAAGCACGCTGGCAGTCGGAGGTTTCAGCAGCGTCTTCGCATCGGCTCAGGCCGAGGACAGCGATCTCGAGATCCTGAACTACGCACTAACACTGGAGTACCTGGAGGCGGACTTCTACACCCAGGGCGTCGACAGTGGAGTCGTGTCCGGCAGAGAGCTGGCATTGATCCAGCCGATCCGCGATCACGAGAACGCCCACGTCGAAGCGCTCACCGCGACCATCCAGGAGCTCGGCGGAACACCAGTGAAGGCGCCGAAGACCAAGTACCCGAACGGTACCTTCAACGACAAGGCCACGTTCCTCAAGACAGCGTCAACGTTCGAGGAGTTGGGAGTGACCGCCTATCACGGACAGGTCACCCTCATCAAGAGCGTCGACATCCTCGCAGCGGCAGCCGCCATCGCAGGAGTCGAGTCGCGTCACGCAGCTGTACTGGCCGACCTCACAGGCGGCAACCCATTCCCGGCGCCCGTCGAGAAGACTGCAAGCATGAAGCAGGTCCTCGCGGCAGCCAAACCCTTCATCAAGGCCTAAGGGAGGCGATATTCATGGATAGACGAAGTTTCTTGAAAGGCACCGCCACTGTGGTCCCGGCGACCGTCGGTTTGCAGATGCTGACGACGCGTTTCGCGTGGGCGCAGAGCTCCGATTTCGGGAGCGATGAGGATGTGCTGAACTACGCCCTGACGCTCGAGTTCCTCGAGTCCGAGTTCTACCGTCAGGGAAACGACGCCGGTCTGCTCTCGGGCAAAGAGGCGGAGTACGTTCAGACGATCGGAGCCGATGAGGACGCTCACGTAGCGGCCATCACCGACACCATCAAGAAGATCGGCGGCACGCCGGTCAAAGCTCCTGCGGTTGACTTCGGCAAGTCGTTCGCCAGCAGGGAGAGCTACCTGAAGACCGCGCACGTGTTCGAGAACACGGGCGTTGGTGCGTATCTCGGAGCAGCAGGATTCATCAAGAACAAGGACATCCTTCAAGCTGCCGCAGGGATCTTCGGGGTGGAAGCACGTCACGCCGCAGTCGTAGGAAGCATCCTCGGTCTTTCCCCCGAGGATGGCGTGTACATGGGAGCGACCGAAACGCCTCAGGACATGAACCAAGTCCTCGGCGCGGTTCAACCCTTCCTCGCCGGCTCCAGCTCGATGAGTGGTGGAGCAGCAGTAACGCGTTAGGACCTGACCGGGCCGGGGGTGGCTGCTGTTATCTCCCGGCCCGGTCTCCCATCCGAGCCATGTGCTCGACGATCTATTGGAGGCAAGATGAGCTTTCCAGGTGGTACCGAGCTGTTGCTCGTTCTAGCAGTCGTGATGCTCCTGTTCGGAGCGAAGAAGGTCCCGGAGCTCGCCCGATCGATGGGCCGCGCCGGCAAGGAGTTCAAGTCCGGTCTCAAAGAGGGCGAAGTTCAAGCCGCAGTAGAGGGTTCCTGTCCTTTCTGCAAGACCGAGATCCCGGTCGAGTCGCAGTTCTGTCCCGGTTGCGCCAAGAGCGCCGATGAAGTCGTCCAGGCGCGCGCGCTCGCAGCTTCCGAGATCAAGTCTTAGAAGGGTCCATCCAATGCCACAGATAGGTCCGATGGAGATCCTCGTCGTGGGTGTCCTGGCGCTGCTCGTATTCGGCCCCGACAAGCTTCCGGAGATGGCGCGAACGGTCGGCAAGACTTTTCACCAGTTCAAACGTATGGCGGCCGACGCCAAGTCTCAATTCGACGACGCCACCACGGACGAAGAAAAGCCCAACTCTGACTCGGAACCAGTGGCATCCGGTACCACGACGGTTACGGGCGCGGACACCCCAGTTGCGCCCGGTAGCACCCTGACCACCCCAGAGGTGGTCGACGCTGCCGTGGTCCACCCCGAAGCGAACGAGACGGTCGAGCAGCATTCCGTACCGGCAGGCAGGGCATGAGCACCGCCGCAGATGTGCGCAGGGCGCGCTGGCGCCCGTGGGGCCGAAGCTCTTCGGTAGCTCCATCCATGAGCGTGATCGAGCACCTGCGCGAGCTCAGGAAACGGATCACATACGCCGCCATTGCCTTCCTCCTGGTCTCGATCGGGGCCTTCTTCTTGTACGACCCGATCCTCGAGCTACTCAGGGGGCCGCTCTGTTCCCTGGACGAGCGCTTCCTCGGCCCCCAGGGGTGCCAGCTGGTATTCACGCGCGTGTCGGGAGCCTTCGCCTTCCGCCTGAAGGTCACCAGCCTCGCGGGGATCTTCCTGTCATCGCCGGTCTGGCTTTATCAGATCTGGGCCTTCATCACCCCGGGCCTCAAGTCCAAGGAGAAGAAGTACGCGCTGCCGTTCCTTCTCTCAGCAGTGATCCTGTTCATCGTGGGCGGCGTCGTTGCCTATCTGACGCTCCCCACCGGCTTGCGCCTGCTGATGACCATCGGTGGCGAAGGCCTGGTTGCCTTTCTGGAAGCAGACCGATATCTCTCGTTCGTTGGCCTGATGATGCTCGGCTTTGGCGTGATGTTCGAGCTACCTATCTTCTTGTTCTTCCTCGGTCTCGTGGGCGTCCTGTCTGTCGGACAGCTCCGCCGGAACCGCAAGGTCGCACTCATTGCGATCGTGGCTCTCTCGGCCGTGGTCACGCCGAGCCAGGACCCGTTCACGCTCTTGGCGCTGGCCGTCCCCCTCTATCTGATGTACGAAGGAGCGATCCTTGCTTTGCGGTTAGTCAATAGAAGGAGGGCCCGTAACAAGCTTGCCGTCTAGTAGCCCCTGGGCGTTGATCCCCGTTTCCTAAGGGATTCCCAAGGGTAGGAATGAAGGGTGACAACCACCTTTTTACGCGAGGAGGTCGCGATGAGTGAAGTTGACAAGGCCAAGAACAAGGGCGAGGAGCTCAAAGGGAACGTCAAAGAAAGCGCCGGACGGGCCAGCGGCGACAAGGACCTCGAGGCTGAGGGCCAGGCCGATCAGTCCAAGGGCAACCTGAAGCAGGCCGGCGAGAAGGTGAAGGACGCGTTCAAGGGCAACTAGCCCACGGCGATCTATCTACAGGAGCGGCTCGATCGAGCCGCTCCTTTCTTTATTGCGTCGTATCCGATCTTTATCGCGTCGTACCCGAGCCCTGGCGGCGTATGCGAAGGTCTAGGTGAGGCTCGGCGCCTCGCGCTTCTCGGGACTATCGTCCAGGACCACCTCGTTGACGACCTCTTCCTCGCCCTCGATGTGGATGTTCGGCAGGATCCTCCGTAACCATTTCGGAAGCCACCAGTTGGCGTCGCCGAGGAGCT
>JALZOM010000077.1 GCA_030913945.1 Actinomycetota bacterium | reverse complement strand
CGTCCAGACTGATTCGTGCGCGGGCCTGAAGGTCGGCGCACAGACGCGATCTGTCCCACACGACCCAGAAAGCCTCGTCGGCCGGCGCGTCCTTCTTGGCCCGCAGTAGATCGCGCAGTTCGATGAGCTGATCTATCTTCGACTGCACCTCGGGATCTCGTTCGGTGCCGGAGTCCTGGTCGATCACCTCGGGAAGGGACTTCCCGGAGATGCGCGCCACACGCTCGAGTTCGCGCACCGCGGCATCGTCGAGGTCGATCAGCGGAGAACGCAGGAGTTGAGCCATGTGCTCGGAGTCCGGCTCCCCGGCGAAAGCGAACTGGGCGAGGTCGGTGAACGACCTCACGATGGGCTCTCGTCCGAGTGGGCGATCCGGCGCGCTGATCGAGAACGGGACTTCGAGACTGTCGAGCGCCCGCTCGAGGGGCGGAAGCATCGAGCGGGGCGACGTCAGAAGGATCGCCATGTCCTCGTATGGCACGCCATCGGTGAGATGCGCCATCCGGATCGCGCGAGCGATGGACTCGACCTCGACTGCAAGGCTCCCGTAGCGATACACCTCGAGCGTGCCTTCGCCGGCGAAGTCGTTCGTCCGATGATCGCTCGGTCCGTTGCGGGCTATCAAGGACGTCGCCTGCTTCCCGAGCTCGGGGCTCAACCGGTAGGAGGTCCCAAGCACGACCGTCTCGTGCGCGCCGAACTCCTTCTCGAATTCGTCCATCCATTCGGGATCGCCCCCGCGGAAGGTCTCGATAGCAGAGTCGGCGTCCCCGGCAAGAACCAGGCTGCGGTCTTCTGAACCCGCATCGCGGTCTTCTGATCTCGCGCGATCGTCTCGACGATCGCGGTCTTCTGATCTCGCGCGATCGCTCGGTGGGGCCAGGAAGTAGAGGAGCCTTTGCTGCACGAGCGCCAGCTCCTGCCCATCGTCGACGAGGACGTGGGTGAACCGCTGGTGAAGCCTTTCGCGCACGTGATCGAAGTTCGCTATCAGCTCGATCGCCTCACGCAGAAGCATGGGGTAATCGATGCGCGAACGAGCCTTCAGCCGGGCGCGGTGCGCCTTGAAGAACCGGATCAGCTCGGCCCACTTGGGACGGGTCCGGGCCAGCTCCTCGAGCTGGGAATCATCGAGGGCACGCTGCTCGGCGCGGATGCAGAAGTCGACCACCTCGTCCACGAAGCCCCGGTTCCGAAGGAGGGTTCGGTGGTGGGGCCAGTTCGCCGGATTCTCTCTCTCCAGGGCGTCGCGCACGTCGCCCCACTGCTCGGGGCTGGTCAACAGCACCGGCGGCTCGCCGTAACCCAGGTCGAGGTAGTGCCGCGACACCAAGTGGTTCGCGAAACCGTGCCATGTGTAGATGGGCACCTCGACGATCGCTTCGAGGCCCTCGTCGAATAACAGCCGGTGCGTCAGTCGATCCTGAAGCTCGATCTTCTGGGCCCGGTTCGGGACCAAGAAAAGGATGCGATCGGCCGAACAGTCCGGCTGGGTCGCCAGCCGCACGAAGCGTTCTACGAGGGCGGAGGTCTTGCCCGTGCCGGGCCCCCCCAGCGCAACGAGAGGCCCAGAGGCGTGCTCGACGACCGTCCGCTGGGCATCGTCGAGCTGGAGGCGGGGTGCGCCGTCGGTGCGATCGTCGAGCCGGGAGCCGTTCATGGGTTCAACCTAGCGCGAGGGTGCGACACGTCTGATCCGAGCGATCGTCGAGACGATCGCTCGCTGGTCTGGCTCTCGACGGCGTGGGCGGAGACGATCGCTTCTGGCTCAGGCGGCTCGTGGAGCAGAAGTCACGACCGGAAATCGCGTTCCAGGTAGTCCGGGGCCAGGGGGAGGGTGATGGCGGCCCCCGAGAAATCAAGGACCGACGGCATGTTGTCCTTGCGCAGGAACGGGGAATCGGCCTGGCTGAGCTCGAGCACGATCCTGTGGCCGGCTCCGAGGCGCCACCCGTTGCCGAACAGGTCGAACCGGTGGCATCCGATCTTCGGATGCGAGACCTCGTTCACCCGGCACACGCCTCGGGTCACCATCGTCATCCGGTCGTCGGGGGCGAGGTCGTAGAACCGGACCGCGATCCAATAGTCGGTCGCATCGGTGGTGAAGTTCAGCTTCATGCTCGGGATCCCCATCAGCGTCATGCGCCGCGGGGTCGGCTCGGAGGTGTACTGGACCACCCCAGGACCGGGGGGCGTGTGCGCCGTCGTGTGGCACTTGTTCGCTTGCCTGTCCCTGAACACCGGGTCGCTCTCGGGAGCGTGCCCGTCGACGGCTGCCGTGCTGCTCATCCCATCCCCCTCGAAGCTGAAGCGCGCCTCGCCCGGGGCGAGAGCGCGCCAGCGAGGCGCCCGGTACTCAATACCCGGTTCATCCACCGGGTACTTGGCGGTGGCATTCGCGGCGCAGATCGTCGTCGTCGCAGACACGTCGCGCGGGGGGGCCGGGCCGCGGTTGCGCAGGTGATGATCCAGGAAATCGTCGATACGACTGTTGATCCCCTCGCGCACACGCGAAGGAGCGCGTTCGAGATGGAGCCGGCCGCCGGCGGTGTGATCCTCGAGGGTGCACACATGGTGGTCGCCCCCGCACATGTCGCTCCACTCCTTGTTCTTGTTAGCCGCGAAATGCTGGTAGTCGCCCAGATACATCTGCATGGGATAGCGAGGGCTGATCCGCTTCAGCTTGTTGTAGAACCGCACGCTCTCCATCGTGGGGAACAGCGGGTCGGTCCAGGTCGCGGCGATGAACGCCGGCACGCGCAACCCCCGCCGGACCCGATGCCAGAAGGCGCGCTGGAAATAGGCCGAGCGATTGTTGAGGAAGTCATTCACGATGCGCTTGAGTTGCGGATCGCCGTCGTAGGGCTCGCCGGCCGAGAGGCGAGCGGCGGCCTCCTGCAGGTGAACCGGGAAGGTTGCGTGGTTGGTTCCGGGAGCGTTCCCCGCGGCGTACAACCCGTCCACGATGCTTTCCTTCTTGACGCCGATGGGCCGGCGACTTACAGCACGCTTCGGATCCGAGGGCGCGATGACGGTGCGTGCCGTGCGCGGGTCGCGGTCCCGGTAATGGCCTCCGGGCACGAGCGCCTCGACCAGGTCGGTCCAGCCGTACTTCGGAACCACGGCCCCCAGCTTCATCCGCACGTCGTGCAAGGGGCTGCGCCAGGTCGGGTCGGTCAACGCCAGCCACGCGAATCCACCGCCGTAGGAGCCGCCCACCGCGCCGATGCGCCGGGGGTTGATGTCGAACACTTCTCGCCGACCGCTGCGGCGGCGCATCGCGTCGTGATCCGCGAGCAAGCCCACCAGGTACTGGTAGTCGTTGATCTCGTAGCGGCGGGAGTCCAGCTGGGTCGTCCCGGTCGATCCCTCGTCGTTGGCATTCACGAAACCGCGTGCCGTGTAGGTGATCACGACGTAACCGCGCGCCGCGAACCATGCGTTCGAGTGATGCCATTTCTCGCCGGGAGTGCTGATGCGGTCGGATTCCCAACCCGTCTTGTTGCCCCCGCAGCACCCGTGCATGAAGACGATGACGGGGCGGCCGTTCGTGGGTCGCCGTCCGACCGGAAGCGTTACATCGACGTCGAGAGAGATGCGGTTGCCCCGCTCGGGACGCAGATCGTCGCGCGCCGCCTTGCGCGCCATCTCGTCGCCGCGCGCCGGACGCGGCAAACCGCGCCAATCGCCGCCCGAAGCGCGGCTGTGGTAGGCGGCCGGGACCGGTATGGCTTTGTCGCCGCCGTCCGAGGCGGGCACCCCGTCGTCGCAGAACCGGTACGGAAGTCGCACTCCGTTCGAGGTGTCGCCGTCGGCGGCGTCGAGTCGCCGGCAATTGCCATCGGCGACGAGTGAGGACATGGCGGCCACCCCGTCACTCGGCAGGCCCGGCGCCGCGCTGGCAGGAGGCGCCGTCGCGAACGACGACAACCCGTGAATCAGCGCACCCACCAGCAGGAGTCGCCCCGCTACCCCCCCGGATCCCCTTCCGCCCATTCGCCAAGATTAACCAATGGTCCTACTCTCGTACGCGGGCGCCGCCTGGGGGCACCGCCCTAGAGTCAACGGGTCCCAGCACGACGGATCCAGACCGCGTAGCGATCGTCTCGACGGTCGGGGGGTCCAGCAACGGGGATGCGAACGAGTAGCGATCGTCTCGACGATCGCGAAAAAGAAAAGGGGGCAATTGGATG
>JALZOM010000177.1 GCA_030913945.1 Actinomycetota bacterium | reverse complement strand
CTTCGATGGCGCGCGGAGCCGGGTATATGGGTGTCCCCGCCCCCGGGCGCAGCGGTCGCGGCCCACCTTTTGCAGCCGGAGCCCAGGTCGATTAGCCTCCGGGGCGGAAGGATGTTTTGGCCATTGCGCCGAGCGGTTTCGGCGCGTTGGGGGGGGATGGTGATGGCTCGTCGGCGTCGCCGGACGTTGTCCGGCTCGGTTCTGCTCGCCCTCTTGGTCTCGGTCGCGTGGGCCGGGGCCGGAGCCTCGGCCGTCACGGCCGGCGGCCCCACGCGCTCGACGTCGAGCAACCTCGCTCAGAAGCGCTACGTCGCCGCGGGAGACCGCGCCTACGTGATCGGTTCCCAGGACGGGATGTTCCCCCCGATGGGCTGGCACATCCGCGGCGAGATGGGGGGCGTGTGGGCCCATCCCATCAAGCTCCTCGACGCCTACTGGTTGGCGCTCAACGGCCGCCACCCGACCGCGTCGCGGTTCTCGAGCGGGGCCGGGTACACGCGCATGGAGTTCCCCGCGACCCACGGCATCGAGATGACGCGCACCGAGTTCTCCCCGGATGGGTCCCCGGTCGTGCTGGCCGGGGTCGATCTCGAGAACACGACGACCAAGGCGAGGAGCTTCACCCTCACCATGGACGTCCGGAGCGAGATCATGGCTTCCTACCCGTGGGGGTGGACGACGCCCAACGCCCGGGACTTCAACGGGCCCGACGCGGGCGCCTACGACGACGCGACCGGGACGCTGACCTTCCGCGAGACCGGCAAGCCGTGGTTCGCCAAGGTCGGGACCTCCATCGCGCCCACGTCCGGCGCCACGGGGGGGGACTTCTGGGGGCCCGTCCCGGGTGACGATCGCGCCGGCTACACCGAGAACGGGAACGGGACCGGGGGCCGGATGCAATGGGTCCTGAAACTGTCCCCCGGGCAGGAGCGGACCCTGTGGATCGCGGTCGCCGGCTCCCACACCGGCGAGGCCGCCGCCGCGAGCGCGCTGGCGCAGGGCCTGAGCAACCCGCAGGCCCTGCTGGCGAACAAGATCTCCCAGCGTCTCGAGATCCTGTCCCGCAGCGACGTCGATCTCCCCGATGCGGTCCTGGAGGACGCCTTCGACTGGGGCAAGCTCAACATGCAGGATCTCAAGCGCACCGCCACCGACCTCCGGATCCGCGACGTCGACGAGGGCCGGCAGTACCCGCCTCCGGTGGGGACGCTCGCCCGAGCCACCGGCATCGGGGCCGGATACCCCGATTACCCGTGGTACTTCGGGACCGACGGGGCCTACACCGCGTACCCGTTGGTCGCGTCGGGCCAGTGGGACCTCGCCAAGGACCACCTGCGCACGATCAAGGACGTGTCGCGGATGGTCAACGGCGCGACCGGCAAGGTCGTGCACGAGGTCATGACCGAGGGTTCCGTGTACTGGGGCGCGCTCGACGACGCCGGTAACACCAACGAGACCGCGCAGTTCGCCACGGCCGCGCACGTCATCTGGCGCTGGAGCGGCGACAACGCCTTCCGCGACGAGATGTACGGCTTCGTGAGGGACGGCGTGAGGTTCATCACCTCGAAGTGCGGATACCCGACGTGCGACAACGACGAGGACCTGTGGCCCGAGGGCAACGGCATGGTGGAGCGCACCGGCATGGGCTCGGAGAAGCTCGACGTGACCGCGTACACGTGGCAGGCGCTCCGGGCGCTCCAGGACATGGCTGCGAGCAAGGGCGACGCCGCGACCGCGTCGTGGGCCGACGCTCGGGCCGACGCCATGGAGGAACGCTTCGATCCGACGTGGTGGATGCCTCAGCACAACCTCTACGCCGACTCTCTGTGCAATCCCGGGGACCTCGGCGACGCCGGCACCAACGTCTGCACCGAGGCCGACCAGCAGCTCCAGCAGAAGCACTGGATCAACGCCACCCCGATGGAGGTGGTCCTCGCCGACCACGGCCTCGCGGCGTCGACCGGCGACGGCGGGCTCGCGCCGAACGACCACGCCAACGCGGCGCTGGACACTCTCGAGACCGGCGACTTCACCGGCCAGTGCGGCCTCTTCCACACCGGGGTGGGCGGCGGGCCCACCGGCGCCGGTGAGCTCAAGTGCTGGACGCTTCCGAGCTCGGTCATGGCCGTCGCGGAGGCCAACTACGGGCGCCTGAACAGCGACCAGGCCCCGTTCTACATGCGCACCATCGCCGAGCAGCTCGACCTCGAGATGCCCGGGGCTCTGCCGGAGATCGTGCCCAGCCCCGAGTACGCGCCGCTCGTCGACTTCCGCGAGCGCGCGATGTTCATGCAGGCGTGGTCGTCGTACGGGGTGCAGTGGCCGGTCGTCGACCACTTCCTCGGGATCCGCCCCGACGTCCCCGATGGGCGTCTCTACGTCGCGCCCGACGTCCCCGAGGGGTGGCCGGGGCTGTCCATCGCAAACCTCAGGGTCGGGTCGTCGACGATGTCGGCCGCCGCCGCGCGCGACTCCGGGACCTACACAACCGAGGTCGACTCCCCGACGTCGCTGGCCCTCACGATCGGGCACACGCTCCCGGCGGGGGCCACGGTCGGGTCCGTGACCCTGGACGGAAGCCCCACCCACTACGACGTCGTGGACACGACCCGGGGGCGCGAGGTCAGGGTCGACACGACCGGCGGCACCCACCGCCTGGTGGTAACGACCGGGAGTGCCGCTAGGAAGAAGTAGCGGGAACGGAGCCGCAGCTGGAGGGCCCTTCGAGCGTCCACGGAGCGGGCCCTCCAGCCGTTGTGCTTAGATCTACGAACCATTCAGAGACCAGCCTGGCGCCGTCGTCGCGAGAGCGGGCCGTAAATCAACGATCGCTGTCCCCTCCGCGTTCTTGTTTCTCAAGAAGATCGATTAGGACCAGAAGATCAGCTGCATCCTTCTTTCGTCCAGCAGCTCGTTTGGATCGGGTGATATCGGCAATGGACGCAACCGGAATCTTGAGGCCAAGGCGCTCGACAACCTGTGAGTTCTGTTGAAGATCGTCGTAGCCATCCGTTCCGTCCGGCACAAACAAGATATCGAACGGGCCGAATTCGGTCATGAAGGTCGCGGCATGCAGAGGCGGCTTCGGTAGCCAACCCATGGCTCCAGAACTCCTTTCGTATGTGCCATCCCATTTCGATTTCGCTCGCGGTGTCAATGGACAGCGGTCGGATACCGCAGTAGCCGAGGAACTCCCCGCCATGGATCAACTCCATGAGCCAGAATCCGAAGCCGTGGGCTTGATAGAGGGTGAGATTGCGCTCGATCCACGCCGCCGCTTCGTCTCGCGTCTTGGGGCGTGGGTAGACCCATCTGATCCTCGTCGGCGACCATTGCGGCAAGGGCGCCGAGGTCGGTTTCCTCGAACTCGCGCAGAGCCGTCCGGGTGGAGAATCGCCGTCATCGGTTTCCATTCTCGCTCACCGGCCATCGGCAAGAAGGCGATGACTCCGGTGATAAGCCAAGAGAACCCGGCATCTCCATCTCTCGTCCCTGTTCCGAAGCGCATCTCGCTCGACGTGTGGTCGAAAACCGGCCAGGACTCGAGTGACGCGCCGGTTGCAGAAGCAGCTTGCTGGGCGGCGACACTCACTGGATTCGAAGGTCCCTGTCCACGACTTCGATGTGGAAGTCCTGCCGACGCAGGAGAGCGGCACCTCGAGTCGTTTCCAGGCGCCGGACGAAAGCAGTCGAGTGTCGAACGACGCGACCCGTGAAGCTGACGGTGTGGTCTACATCGACATCGGGCCCGGACTCACCGGGGGCGGTCAGCTGCACCCAGGCGCGTGCTCCGGTACCGGCGCCGACCCAAAAACCTTCGTCTGCCGGGATGGAGAGCACCCGCAGGTTGCAACCCACCACGGTTCGGCCCTGCAGAGCGACAAGGGAGCCGTGCCGCCAGCTCACGGTCTCTTCGTCTCCCGTCATGATCGTTGCGCCCCTCCGACAACTCGGTTGGGGGCTCGACTCGCGCACAGTAGAGCTTTGAGCCGGCGCCTTGGGGTCCCCACCTCCGTTCATCACGACCGCCCCGATGACCAGAACGCTCGTTGCTCCTGCGAGCTTCGCGGCCGCGGCTTTCCCCGCCAGCTTTGAGGCCACGGCGGCCTTAGCT
The DNA here is from genome assembly GCA_030913945.1 of Actinomycetota bacterium. Taxonomy (GTDB): domain Bacteria; phylum Actinomycetota; class CADDZG01; order CADDZG01; family WHSQ01; genus JACCXF01. Next base: position 1,485 of record JALZOM010000177.1, on the reverse strand, counting down.
CGAGGAAAGAGGTCGGCCATACGTCCGAACAGCGACAGCGGGAGCAGGGCTGCGAGCGATTTGCGCCGTTGCATGACCGCTTCGCTCAGCGCGGCGCAGTAGTCGCAGGCAAGGAGGTGACTGGGCGCGCCGAGTGCGAGTTGACGCCTCTTGTCGCCGGCCGACAGCGCGACCAAGACGGGACGGCACCGGGTAGTGGGCGGCTCGCCGGCGTAGAGGACCATCAGATATTCGACTCGCAGGCGGGCCCTGGCCCGCGCAAGTCTCACAGCGACGCTCCCAGGAGTCGACCTCTGCTCCTTAGCGAGCGTCGCAGTGTCGACTCCCATTACCTCGTGGCCGACGACGGCCTCACGTTCTCGATCCGGCAGACGACTCAAGGCCTCCTCTATCGCGGCTCGCTCTTCTTGCCGGACGACCTCGTCCTCCGGCTGTGCGACCTCCCTAACGTCGACCAAACGGTGCAGATGGCGGCGATGTCGATCCGCGTCGCGCCCGAGCGAAGCAACGAGGTTCCGAGCGGTGACGATTGCATAGGGGGCGAGAGCGTCGGCGCCTACGCGAAGCCGTACGGCGAAGACGGAGGCGAGAGTTTCCTGGACGACATCGTCGATGGTGTCCGGGTCACGCAGGCGCGCGGCCACGACCCGTCGAACGATCCCGTCGAGCCCGGAAACAGTTTCGTCCAGTAGGGCTTGTTCTGCTTCGGTCTGGCTCAGGATTCAATCACGAGGCATTGCTCCCCAGCTCGGTTGTTCCTGTGAGTGGGTGTCTTACCAGAGTAAACGTGAATAACTCACAGGAGAGGTGGGCTCTGAGAGGGTCGCACACCTTCGGTTTGAGGGCTTTTTGACATTCGTACGTAATGCGGGGGCCCTCAAAGCGATGCAATCAGTGAGATGATCTTCGAAGAGAACGCTTCAGTGGCGACATGGTGGTGCATGACGTGCGCTCGAACTGTGTACTTGCGCACAGGCGACGAGCCCGCGTGCCCCGTCTGTTCCCGTGCCTTGGAGATCCACTCACATCGTGTGGGACCTAGACGGCCGATGCATCACAGAGTGTTCGACGAGAGGAGAGGTATATGAGCGAAGCGAATCTGAGTCGCTTGAGTCATGAGGAGTTGTCGGCCGAAGCCGCAACGCTTCTGCCCGACAAGGAAGTTCTGTCGTTGCTCGACATGCTCATCGATCTCGATGTCGCCCTCGATCTGGCGGCCCCGATCTCCGCCATTGCCGCGAGCATCCAGTCCCCCGACTCGACCGCGCACGCGCTTGCAGACCAGAGCGTCCAGGTCGACCCGGGCATCGACGGCGGCACTGTCGGCGACGGTGGTTACGGCGGTACAGGTGGTTACGGCGGTACAGGTGGTTACGGCGGCACCGGTGGTTACGGCGGCGCTGGTGGCGCGGCTACCGCGACCGGCGGAGACGGCGGCGATTACGGCGGCGGCGACGGAGGTGACGCCGTTGCTCTGGCTGGTTA
>JALZOM010000174.1 GCA_030913945.1 Actinomycetota bacterium | reverse complement strand
GGTCAACGCCGATATCGGTATGAATTCATCGAAGTCGCCAAATCGTGAAACCGAGGCGAGGGCAACCGCGACACTATCTTTGGCGGTGATGTCGACCTTGTTCACGATGCAGAACACGGGGCAGTTTGCCGCGCGAAGATCGCCTGCGACCTTCTGGTCGCCCCGCCCAACTCCGGCCTTCCCATCCACCACGAAGAGCGCTAGATCCACATCGGACCACGCCGATCGCACGACCTGATTGAGGCGCCGTCCCAGAAGGGTCCGGGGCTTGTGATAGCCGGGGGTGTCGATCAACACCACCTGGCTCGACTCGCGGTTCAGGACGCCCCGGATAGCGCTGCGCGTCGTCTGAGGCTTGTCGGACGTGATGGCGACCTTCTCTCCCACGAGTCCGTTCACCAAGGTTGACTTGCCGACGTTGGGGCGGCCGACGATGACGACGAAGCCTGAGTGAAAGATCACTCGAGCTCTGGCTCGGGTCCCGCCACCTTCTTGATGACGACCTTCTGTATGCGGCGGCCCGTAACCCGCTCCGTTACGAATTCGATGGAGTCGAAGCGCACCGCCTCGCCGCGCGTGGGGACCCGGCCGGTGAGCCCGAACACCAGCCCGCCCACCGTGTCCCACTCCTCGTGTGGGAGGTCGACATTCAAGAGCTCGTTGACCTCGTCTATCGGCATCTTGGCGTCCACCCGGATCGTGTTCTCATCTACGGGCTCGACGAGAGGTTCCTCCTGGTCGTACTCATCCACGATCTCGCCAACGATCTCCTCGATGACGTCCTCGATCGTCACGAGTCCAGCCGTTCCGCCGTACTCATCCACGACTATCGCCATGTGGATCCGCTGTGACTGCATCTCTCGCAAGAGATCGGCGACCTTCTTTTGCTCGGGGACGAACAGGGGCGCCCGACCCATCGAGGACACTCTCGATCCATTGGGGCTTCTCGTGCGTTTGAGTAGGTCTTTCGCGTAGAGGACTCCGACGATGTTGTCGGTATCACCCTCATACAGGGGGATGCGGGAGTAACCCGCTTTCACGATCGTCTCCAGTGCCTCATCGATGCTTGCGCCGGCTCGCAAGACGATCATGTCGGTGCGGGGGACCATGACCTCCCGGACCACGGTGTCTCCAAACTCGAAGACCGAATGGATGAGCTCACGCTCCTCCTCCTCGATCTCTTCTTCCTCCTCGGCGATGTCGGTGAGATGGCGGATCTCTTCCTCGGTGACGAACGGGCCTTTAGGAAGGCCGCGGCCGGGGAGGGGCACCATGACCAGGTTCGCGAACCAGACGAGAACCTGGCTCACCGGCTGCAGGAGCCTTCCGAGGAGGAACACCGGCCGTGCCAGAAGCAGCGACGCACGTTCCGTGTATCTGACAACGTAGGTCTTGGGGATGACCTCCGCGAAAACGAAGATGATGAAGGTCATGGCTGCTGCGGCGATAGCCTCACCGCCCGACCCGAAGCGTCGAAGCGCGAGGGCCGTGGCAAGAGAGGTGCCCGTCAGATGAGCGATCAAGGTCAACAACAACACGGAGTTCAAGTAGGGGGCGGGATCCTCGACCATGCGCACGAGCAGCTCTCCATTCTTGCGCTTCTCCCGTGCGAAGTGATGGGCCTTCACTCGCCCGATCCTGCTGATGGAAGTCTCGGCTGCGGCGGTCACTGCCGCTAGAAGCAGCAGCACGAGGATGATGACGAGAACCAGGAGATCGCTCATCTAGGTGGTCGTGGGAACGTACGACTCGAGTATCTCGGTCAATCGTCGCTCCATCTCCGATTGATCCATCTTTCCCTGATGGTCGTAGCCCAGTAAGTGAAGGATCCCGTGGACCAGCAGGACGTTTAGCTCACGGTCCAGCGAGTGGTTCAGCTTCTCGGCGTTAGCGCGCGCGATCTCAGGACACAAGACGACATCCCCCAGCATCGACTCGTTCGCCTCCTCGTCATCCATCATCGGGAAAGACAAAACATCGGTCGCGTGATCATTGCCCGCGAAACGCGCGTTGAGCCGGCGGATGTGGTCCGCCCCGATCAGGAGGATGGAGAGCTCGGCCGACTCGTCCAGACCTTCCTTGTCCAGAACGTGCCGGGCGAGGCCGGATAAGCTCGGTTCGTCGACCGAGAGTTCTTGCTCGTTGGCGATGAAGACCTCCACTAGGGCCTCGTTGCACCCTCCGAGTACACACGATACGCCTCGACGATGTCCTGCACGATCTTGTGGCGCACGACATCGCGCGCGTCGAGATGCGTGAAGTTGACGCCGGCGATCCCGTCGAGGATCTCCTCGACCACGACGAGTCCGGACCGTGTATTGGCGGGCAGGTCCACCTGCGTGATGTCCCCTGTTACCGCGGCCTTGGAACCGAAGCCAAGCCTCGTTAAGAACATCTTCATTTGCTCGGGAGTGGTGTTCTGGGCCTCATCCAGGATGATGAATGCATCGTTGAGCGTTCGACCGCGCATGAAGGCGAGCGGAGCTATCTCGACAGTTCCTTGCTCGACAAAGCGCTGGAAGGTGTCTGGTTCGAGCATCTCGTACAGCGCGTCGTACAGAGGGCGCAGGTAGGGGTCGATCTTGGCGGCGAGATCACCCGGAAGGAAGCCGAGCCGTTCTCCGGCCTCGACTGCCGGGCGCGTCAACACGATCCGCGACACGTCTCCGGTCTTGAGCGCTCTGATCGCCATCGCGACCGCGAGATAGGTCTTTCCGGATCCGGCGGGCCCGATGCCGAACACGATCGTGTTGCACTTGATCGCGTCGACGTATCTCTTCTGGCCCACCGTCTTCGGCCGGATCGGCTTGCCGGTGTGGGTTATCACGACCGTGTCCGATAACACCTGCGACGGACGCAACCCGTCCTCGGTCTTGACCATGTCGATCGACCGGTCGACGGAGTCTTTCGTCAGCACCTGTCCCTGGTCGAGGAGGGCCATCAGCTCCTGGAACAGTTTCGAGACGCGCTCGGTTTCCTCGGTCGGCCCCGATAGAACTATCTCGTTGCCACGGACGAGGATCTTGGTCTCGAATGCCCCCTCGATGATCTTCAGGAGCTCATCTCTGGCTCCAACCAGCCTCACCATGTCGTGATGGCCGGGAACGAGGATCTTCACTTGGGTCGTCGTCAACATATGGCTTCTGGAGTCTACCGCCGGGGATAGAGACGAGGCGATAGAGGCCGGGTTCGAGACCCTAGCCGGGGGGCCACGACATCTGGCGCCCACCCATCAGGTGGAAATGGAGGTGGTCGACGCTCTGCCCCGCATCTCTTCCGATGTTCGTGACGACACGGTAGCCATCGCCAAGGCCTTCCTTCTCTGCCAGACCTGCGATGGTCGCGAATAACTCCCCAAGCAAGACTCCCTTGGTTTCGGTGAGTTGGGCTGCGGACTCGATGTGTTCCCTCGGGATCACCAGGATGTGAGTGGGCGCCGCCGGATTGATGTCCCTGAAGGCGACCACCCCTCCGGATTCGTGGACCAGTTCGGATTCGATCTCACCCGCGGCGATCTTGCAGAACAAGCAGTCGGCCATCCTTCTCCTCTACAGCTTGCGCAGCCCGGCCGAGGCCAGAACCGCATCCGGTTGAGACAACGAACGCCCTTCGACGCCGTCCGCACGCACCCACGCCCCATCGACCTCGACTACCTCACCAAGCAGGCCGTTGGTAGTGAATGAGACGCGCGGAGAAGATTGCGACATGCGGACGAAACTATCCGATGAGCCCGTAGTGGTAGAGCACCGCGGCCGCGGCGACCACCGGTGCATTCTCGGTTCGGAGGATGAGGGGCCCAAGGGAAACGACCTGGCAGCCGGCGTCTGCGAGAGCCTCGGCCTCGTTGCGTGCGAGGCCCCCCTCCGGACCCACCACCAGTGCCACGCGTTCGGCTCCCTCGATCAACGCCGTCCGGAGCGGCAGTGCGCCCTCCTCCCAGAGAACGACGGCGCACGGTTCCTGTGACACCCTTCGAAGGAGCTGGGTCCACGAGAGCCCTCCTCCGGTCCGCAGCATGAACGGGTTCCGAGACTGCTTGGAGGCGGAACGGGCTATCGCCCGCCATCTGCGCGACAGGCGGTCCAGCTTCTCTTTGTTCCAGTGCACAACGGACCGCTGGGACTCGTAAACCCATACTTCCGCCACACCGAGTTCAGCGAGACGCTCGATGGCGTCGTCGACCTTCTGCCCCTTGGCGGCTCCCTGGTACACGACCAGTTCCGGCTTGAGTCGTCGTCTGTCCTCCGCCTCTAGGATCTCGACGGCGACCCTGTCTCCGTCGATCCGGGTCACCGACACCTTCGCGACCTTGCCTCTTCCATCGGTGATCGTGATGACATCGGGCGGCGCAACCCGCAAGACCTTGATCGCGTGATAACTCTCGTCAACGGGGAGAAGGATCTCTTTGTCGTCCCACTGCTCGGCCTCGACGACGAACCAGGACTGCTTCATGGCTAGTTGAAGGCGTCCTTGATCTTGTCGAACAATCCGCGCTGCCCGACCGTCTCGCCTCGCAGGTCGGCGAGTTGCCGCACAAGATCGGCCTGTTCCTCGTCGAGATCGTCGGGGATCTGTACCTTGAGAAGCGCGATCAGCTGGCCGCGCCCGCTTCGCTCCAGCCGGGGCATGCCCCTGTTCCTCAGCCTGACCACCTCGCCGGATTGGGTCCCGGGTGACACGTCGATGAGCTCCGGGTCCTCGAGCGTCGGAACCTCGACCTGACCCCCCAACGTGGCGACGGTCATGGGCACGACGACATCGCATCCAAGATCGTCTCCCGCCCTCTTGAAGATCGGGTGTGGCGCGATGCGGATCCCGACGTAAAGGTCGCCCGAGCGTCCGCCGCGCATCCCAGCTTCGCCACGGCCGGAGACGCGGAGGTGAGCCCCGTCGCTGACGCCCGCTGGTATCTGCACGGTGAGCATCTCGATCACCTCGACTCGTCCGGCGCCGGCGCACTTGTCGCAGGGATGCGCTATCTCCTGTCCGGTGCCGCCACAACGCAAGCACGCTGTCGCACTGATGACGTTGCCGAGCATCGTGCGTCGGACCTGCCGCAACTCCCCCGTTCCCTCGCAGTCGGAACAGGTCGAGGGATAGGTGCCGGGGGATGCGCCCGCGCCCGCGCATTCGGTGCACTCTCCCAGAGTGCTCACCTCGACCTCGCGCTCTACTCCTGCGGCCGCTTCCTCGAGCGTCAACTCGACCTCGGCCAGGACGTCCGACCCACGCGAGGGTCCGCGACGCTGGGTCCGTGACGTGCCGGCTCCTCCGAAGAACGCGGAGAAGAGGTCCGAGATGTTTCCGAAATCACTGAATCCGCCTGCGCCCGAACCTCGTTCGTCCCCGAAAGTGTCGAATCGCTCGCGCTTGGATGGATCGGATAGGACCTCGTAAGCGTGCGTTATGGACTTGAAACGTTCCTCAGCCCCGGGATCATCTCGATTGGCATCCGGGTGACTCTCGCGCGCCAGGCGCCGATAGGCCCGCTTTACCTCGTCCTGTGTAGCGGTCCTCGAAACCCCCAGGACCTCGTAATGATCCGCAGCCATGAGGGAGCTATATGCCGAGTTCGCTCATCATCCGGCCGAGGGCGGAAGCCACCTCGTGCACGGCTGTGATCGTTCGTCGGTAATCCATGCGCGTCGGACCCACAACGGCGAGAGAGCCGATCGCCGTCCCCTGGACGAGGTAGGGCGCGCTGACGATCGAGCAGAACTGCATCTCCTCGACGGGGTTCTCCGTTCCTATCCGCACCCCGACAGCGTCGGCGCCACGAGCGTCGGAGCTCAGGGCGTCGGCCAGGACCTCGAGCAGGAGTCGTCGATGTTCAAGAGCTCCGATGACTTGGCGAACGGTTTCTAGATCGGTGAACTTCCCCTCGTCCAGGATGTTGGAGGTGCCTTCAAGGAAAACCCGCTCCGACTCATGGGACGGAAGTTCGTCATCGAGTGCGCCGGCGACCGTCGCCACCGCATCTCGAAGCTCGAGTGGGAAGCGGTCGAGACTCGTGCGGATCTTCTCCGCCACCAATTCGAGAGGCGTATCCGACACGAGGCGGTTAAGCATCTCCGCGGTTTGATCGATCTGAACATCGTCGAGCGACTCGGGAATCAACACGACGTGATTCTCGACGCGCCCGGTGTCGGTGACGAGCAAAACCATCGCGCGGTCACCCGACAGGCGCAGCAGTTCGACGTGACGCACCATGCTCTTGTCCAGAGCGGGTGCGAACACCACTGCGGCGTGGTCCGTCATCCCCGACAGCAGCGCAGCGGTCCGCCGCAGCGCGTCCTCGAGCTCCCACCGGGGCTCACCGAAGAAATCGTTCACGAGGCGGGCATCATCCGCGGGCAGCTTTCCGCCCCCGGCCCATTCATCCACGAAAAACCGGTAGCCGCGATCCGTGGGGATCCGCCCCGCCGACGTGTGCGGCTGATAGATATAGCCGCCTTCCTCGAGCACCCCCATCTCGTTGCGAACCGTGGCCGCCGACACCCCGAGCTTGAATCGATCCACGATGGTCTTGGAGCCCACAGGCTCGCCC
>JALZOM010000043.1 GCA_030913945.1 Actinomycetota bacterium | reverse complement strand
CGAGGGGGGTCTGGGGGAGTAGGTCGCCTCGGCGGGTTTGATGCTGCACGCCATATGAGCGAGGGGTCTGGGGTTGCCGCAGGACGGCATGGAAGGCCGCCCGGTAAGCAAGGGCTGCGGTCAGCAGCCCGCCGCGTGCGGGCATCAGTGGATGGGGTCCCGGCGGGGGGTCGCCACCGCGAACTTCATCTGGCGGGGGGAGGGGGCCGGCGCGACTCGAGGCGGGGGATCCCGGAACAGGTAGCGCCAGTCGTCGGAGGAGATATCCGTCCTGCGGCCGTTGATCGAGAAACCACGGGCGAGAGGGACCCAGGGCAACTCCTCGGGGAGGGCGCGGACGCCCCGGAGCTCGGTCGAGGAAACCGGGACCGTCCACAGCCCTACCGAGGTCTGGTCGACCGAAGTGTGGTCGTCGGGGCCGAGAGTGACGTCCAGGCCCCCGAAGCGGAGGCCACGGACGCGCTCGAGGGTTCGTGCGACGTCTCCCGTCGGCCCGGTCCTCTGAGCGGCCCAACCGATCATCGATACCCCGTCGTAGGCCCTCTGCTGCCACCCGAGGGGTTCGGAATCCCACCACCCTTCGAAGGCCTCCTTGAACGCTCGGAACCCTGGGAGCGGCAAGAGATGAACCCCCCGGGCGTAGGAGTCCGACGCCACCGTTCCGGGGGGGAGAGCCGGAGCCGATCGAGGGCTTATCGCCATGTCGTAGCCGATGATCTGGGGTCGCCACGGACGTCCACGCGTGGCGGACCGTCGAGCCGTCCTCGTGTCCCGGTACAGCGCGCCCATCGACCGCAGCTCCGCTACGACCCGGCCAAAGACATCGGGTTGGCTCTCGACCACCACCGCCTGGACCCGCTGCCTTTCGAGTCGTTGCAGCGTCTGACTCAGCTCCACATCGGCGGCGTCGCGGGCCTCGAGCTCGGACCCGTAGAGGTGGTCGATCACGCGCACCCCGGGCATCGGCCGGGTGGCGGAGCGCAGGGAACGGACCGCTGAGGTTCCGTCCAACGACAGTGATGCCATGAGCCCGATCCGCCGGTACCCGCGGTCGCGCACCAGATACGAGGCGATCCTTCGCGATTCCCACAACAGCGATGGAGAAGCTTGGAACAGGTGGGGTCGTAGGAGCCGTGCACCATAGAGATCACCGTAGGTGAGGACGGCGGGGATCCCGGCCTCGGCCAGCGACGGCTCCGTTTCGGGGAGCGCCTCCGGCGGTCCGGCGAACACGATGCCCCGGATCCGGTCGCTCGCCGCCAACTCCCTGATCAGCCCCACCGCCTGGTCCGGATCGCCTTCGTCGTCCCTCACGACGAGCTCGAACGGTTCCTCGCCGTCGGCGAGTCGCCGGTTCAGCTTGTGAACGCCGAGGTCGGCTCCCTCGAACGCGCTCTGGCCCCGCCACGATTCGTCCCCCGACATCGTCGCGACGAGTCCGATGAGGCGGGAGTTGGGTTCCTCCGGGGTCGCTCGAGGTGAGCGCGGCGGCGTCGAGCGCGACGAGGACGGCTCACAAGCGGCGGCCAACACCGCCGCGGTGAGCGCTACCGCCAGGAGTCGAACGATCCGGACGCGCCCGGAGCGGGATCCCATGCTGGACCGGGACTAGTTGCCCGGCTCCTCTGGCGAACCCGAGGCCTCTGGGCGCATCGCAGGAAAGAGGATCACCTCGCGCAGCGAGCTCGCACCCAGCAGGAACATCAACAAGCGGTCGATCCCCAAACCGAACCCGCCCGCAGGGGGCATGCCGTAGGACAGAGCCTCGAGGAACTCCGCGTCCGGCATCGCCACCTCATGCTCGCCCCCGGCTTGCGCCGCAGCCTGTGCTTCGAAGCGGCGCTCCTGCTCGGCGGGGTCGTTCAGCTCCGAGTACATGGGCGCGATCTCGACGCCGCCGAGGATCAAGTCGGTGTGCTCGGTGAAACCCTCGATACTCCGGTGATCTTTCGCCAGGGGCGAGATCTCTTTCGGAAACCCGACCACGTAGGTCGGCCCAATCAGCGACCGCTCGGCCCGAGCCTCGAAGATCGCCGCGACGATCTTGCCCGGCCCCCACCCGGGGCGTAGCTCCACATCGAGATCGCCCGCGATCCCGCGCAGCGGACCCGACGGCTCTGACGCTTTCCAAGCGGACTCGAGGTCGGCGCCGGTGGTCCTGGCGATCGCCTCGAACATCGTGATGCGTTCGAACGGCTCTTCCAGATCGATCGCTTGGCCCTGGATCTCGATCCGCAGCGAGCCGGTCACCTCCAGGGCGATCTCCTTCACCAGGTCCTCGACGAGGCTCATGATGTCCTCATAGTCGGCGAATGCTTGATAAGCCTCGAGCATCGTGAACTCCGGGTTGTGCCTGGCCGACACGCCCTCGTTGCGAAAACTGCGGTTGAGCTCGTAGACGCGTTCGACTCCCCCGATGAGGAGGCGCTTCAGATACAACTCCGGCGCGATCCTCAGGAAGAGGTCTAAGTCGAGCGCGTTGTGATGAGTGACGAAAGGTCGCGCCACGGCCCCGCTTGCGACGTGATGCAGCAGGGGGGTCTCTACCTCGATGAACCCACGCTGTTCCAGGAAGCGCCGCACGGCTGCATTCAGAGTCGCGCGCGCGGCCACGATGCGGCGAGCTTCAGGGTTGACGATGAGGTCCAGATATCGTTGGCGGTAGCGGGCCTCGACCTGGGACATCCCGTGCCACTTCTCGGGCATCGAGCGGAGGCACTCAGCCAGCAAGGTAACGGTCGAGACCCTCACGCTCAACTCGCCGCGCCTGGTCCTGATGACCTCGCCCTCGGCCCCCACGATGTCTCCGACCCCCAGCCGCGTGAAGGCCTCGAAACCTTCCTCGCCGAGGACATCGAGCTGGCCGAACAGCTGAACGCGGCCCAAGGGATCCTCGAGGTCGGCGAACGCTGCCTTGCCATGCGAACGAAGACTTCGAAGTCGGCCGGCCACGGCCGCCGTTTCGCCCGAATCCGTTCCGGGCTGGAGTGTCTCCCACCGGCCGGCGAGCTCACCCGTCATGGCCGTGCGTTCGAATCGGTACGGGTACGCGTTATCGTCCGGAGGCATCACGTACTCCCGCCCTCGGCGTTGCGGTCGAAGATGAGCCGTAACCCATTCAGCGTGAGTTGAGGGTCGATGCGCTCGACCCTGCGGCAATGCTTCACCACGATGGGTGCAAGGCCGCCCGTCGCAACCACGCGCGCCGAACCACCGAGCTCATCCGTAACGCGCTCGACCAATCCGTCGACGAGCGCTGCCGTGCCGAAGACGATCCCCGACTGTACGGAGGTCATCGTCCTCTTACCGATCGCGGTACCCGGTGCGACGAGTTCCACCCGATTGATCTGCGCGGTTGCCAAGAAGAGCGCCGTGGCGGACGTGTCGATCCCCGGTGCGATCGCGCCTCCCAGATACTCGCCGTTGGCCGAGACGGCGTCGACGGTGATCGCGGTGCCGAAATCGACCACCACCACCGGCTCGGCCGGATACATCTCGTGAGAGGCCACGGCGTTCGCGATGCGGTCCGCGCCGACCTCACGAGGGTTGTCCGTGAGGATCGAGATACCAGTCCGGGTTCCCGGCTCGACCACCAGGGCGGGGAACCCGAAGTAGCGCTCCGTCATCTCCCGCAGCTCGCTTGTGGCACGGGGCACGACGGAACAGATCGCCACGCCGGTGATCTGCCGGGAGAACGAAAGGTCGGCCAGAGAGAGGAACTGACCGAATAACAAAGCCAGCTCGTCGGCCGTACGCTGCTGAACCGTCGCGGCGCGCCACTCGTGTTCGAGCACCTCGCGCTCGAACACACCCATATGGGTCTGAGTGTTTCCTACGTCAACCGCCAACAGCATCTTGACCTCCGAAAGATCGCTTGACCAAAAGGTTATCGATGAGGCGCGTTCCCTCGACGGTCGCCGCAACGACGAGGAGCACAGGCTCCCCCGGCGCGGAACGCTCAAAGGTATCCGGATTGACGGCCTGGGCGTAACCCGGCTCGACTCCGGGGGTGGAACGGAATAGCTCGATCATAATCTCCTCGACGCCCGCTAGGTCTCGGCCGTTCGATAGGGCTTCACGCCCTGCCCGAAGGGCCTCCCACAACACGCTTGCGCTCGCACGAGCCTCTTTCGAGAGGTAGGCGTTCCGGCTGCTCCTGGCGAGGCCATCGGGCTCTCGAACCGTTGGACATACCACGAGCTCCACGGGAAATCCGAGGTCCGCGACCATTCTCTTGATGACCGCCACCTGCTGCGCGTCCTTCTGTCCGAAAAATGCCCTGTCCGGCTGCACCAGGTTGAAGAGCGTCGCAACGATCGTGGCCACACCATCGAAGTGACCGGGCCGCGCGTTGCCCTCGACCACGGAGGCCAGTCGACCCACCGAAACGGTCGTCGCGGGATGGGAACCCAGCATCTCGTCAACGGATGGCGCGAAGACTAGATCCACATCTTCCGCTTCCGCTCTCTCCAGATCTCGTCCTTCGCCGCGCGGGTAAGCCCGATAATCCTCGTGAGGCCCGAACTGAAGCGGGTTGACGAAGATGCTCAGCGCGACGGCACCCGTGGAGCGAGCCGCGCGCAACAAGGAAACGTGCCCATCGTGAAGTGCGCCCATCGTAGGTACCAGGTTCAGTGGATCCCCAGTGACGCGCTGATGGTCGAGAATCTCCTCTAGTTCCCGCCGCGTGCTCGCTATCTTCACGACGAGCCCAGGAGCGATCGCAGCTCCGACTCGTCGTCGGCTTGCAGGTGTCCGGTCCTCGCCGCCGCAGCCAGGATCGTGCGGGACATCGTCATGTAGGGATCGACGAGGTGAGGAGCATGTGCGCGCAAGGCGGCGAGGTGGCGAGCGATCGTAGGTGTCTCGCCGCGCACGATGGGACCTGTGAGGGTGGCCCCCCCACCCCCGCCGTCGAGCGCGTTCGCCAGGGTGCCTTCAGCGAGGGGGCCGAGGACCGCAGCCGGCGAATCGACCCCGATGCTGGCCAAGATGGCCTCGCCCAGGGCCAGCAGCGCAGCGATCCCATTCGAGGTAGTCACTGCGGCGGCATGCCACAAAGGTCTGGCTTCTTCCGCAACCATCACCGGCAGACCCGACAGCCCGGACCTGATCAGTTCCTCGGCCCACTCTTCAAGATCCGCTGCGCAGGTGACGCCCCACGCGGACCCAGGCAATCGCTCGATCGCGGTGGCCACGTCCGGGCAGGCCTGGACCGGATGCAGCGCTGCCGTCCGTCCTCCCCTGGCCGCCGCAACGGTCAACGGGTCCACCCCGAACGCTCCGGCGAAGTGACAGATGACCGCGCCGGGGTGCAACGCCCCCGCGATCCGGCCCGCCGCGTCGGCGATCGCTTCGTCCGGGACGCCGAGAAGCACCAGCTCGGCGGCAGCCACCCCTTCCTCCGGAGGAATCACCGGACAGCCCAAGAACCGCGCGGCCCGCTCCGCCGACGACGGAGTGCGCGAGGCGACTCCGACGAGCTCGTGGTCGTTCCTGCGCAGCAACTCAGCGGCGGCGGTGCCCACGCGCCCGGCTCCGAAAAGGAACACGGAAAGGTGAGAAGGCTCGGCGGGGATGGTGATCATCGGGCGCTCCAGTCCACAAGTGGTACCGGTCGTTGCGCCCAGCATAGATGCGGTTTAGGGGACGATGCGCGTAACGAGATCGGTACGGGCCATAGCGGAGTCGAGCCAGATGGCTCGCCGTCCCGTTCCGAGTTGCGGCCACGCCTGATCACCGCGGTTATCCGTCACTTTGATCGGAATGCCGCCCGCCAGCGGCACCATCCACACATCGCGACCGACCTCGGATGCCTGCACATTGCTCACGTAGCCACGCTCGTCGGTGTACACCGCGTACGTTCCGTTCGCGTCGACAAGCGGAAGGCCCGCGACGCCTTCCCAGCGCGGGGACGTCGGCCCTCCGTCGGCTACAAGAGCGTTCTTGGTACTAGAGCCAAGACGCATCTTCATGATCGCTCCGCGACCATCCCCGTTGTTGTCCTGGTACCACACCACGTGGTGGGGGCCGAGGGCCGGTGGACCAAGTCGGGCCTGGAAGGATGACGCCTTGATCTGCATCTTGCGTCCGGTCTTGACGTTCATCAGCCCGATCTGTTCGGCGCGCCTACCGCTGCCGATATCCCACCACGCCACCCAGTTGCCCGACACGTCGGGCAACCACTGCTCGCCGCCGCCGGTAGTCAGTCGCTTCGGAGTGCGTCCCAGCCGACGCGCCCAGACGTTGGTGTCGCCGGCGCGCGTGTCCTCCCATGCGAGGAGTGAGCCATCGATCGCCGGGAACCATTGCTGGGCAGGCCCCTTGGCCAGCGTCTTGAGGCTGCCGCCGAGCTTTCGGCCCACGACGTTGGAGCCCAGCCCGAAGAAGCTCTGAGTCAGTCGCGACCACACCGCTCGCGTGCCGCTGATCGCGGGCGTCTCGTCGGAGAAGACGCTGCTTCCAGGAGATCCGCTCACCTTCGTCAGGTCGTCCGGAGTGTCGACGCGCCCGACATAGATCTCCGCGGACTTGCAGCAGAAGTTTTCCTTGTTCCGGTAATCGTTCGTGACGTACCTCTCGGATGTCGCCTCTGGGCCTTCGGCGAACTGGAACCCGAAGGGCGCCAGATCCGCAGCCAGGATCTCCGCATCGTTCGGAGCGACCGTTTCCCACCCCGGGACGATCCCTTTCGCGTCGAACGCCGCGTTGATGGTTGCTAGCTCGGCGGGAGCCGCTCCCTCCACCGCGGCAGCTCCGAGCACGGCTTCGCGGCCGTCGACGAAAGTATCCAGTGGGGTCATGTAGCCGTCGGATAGAGCTCGATACACATACCTATCAGCGTCTGCATCGTCCAACGCTTCACGGATGTCCCACAGGGCTCCCGAAAAGATCGTCGAGTTGTCGTGCACCCCACCGAGATCGAAGTCGGCGAGATAGAAGAGATAGTCGTCGGTCGTCCTGCCATCGTTCATGTCGCGCAGAGGACATTCCCAGTTGTCTGGGTTGGCCACCCTGCAGAGGTCCTCTCCGATGTGCCCAGCATCGGGGTCGGTCATTGTGGCCCCGGACGTGTTGTCCACGTCGATTGCGTTGCCAAAATAGTCGGATAAGGCTTCGTTAATCGCACCTGACTGATTCAGATACACGAGGTCGGCGGTGTACTGGGTCACGCCGTGGGTCAATTCGTGACCGACGACGTCGAGATCAGCCGACATCGGATAGGTTTCGTCGGGATTATCGCAATCCCCGTAGACCATCTGTGCGCCGTCCCAGAAGGCGTTGCAGTATGGGCCATTTCCCTCCGAGTAGTGCACCGAAGACTTGATGCTCATACCGTTGTCATTGATCGAATCTCGACCCAGCTGTCGGAAGTACTCGTATGTAAGGCCCGCCCCGTAG
>JALZOM010000139.1 GCA_030913945.1 Actinomycetota bacterium | reverse complement strand
GCGGCCCCAACGGCTGCGCCCGAGCCTCCGCTCGACCCTCCGGCGATCCGCGCAGGGTCCCACGGGTTGTGCACGGGCCCGAACGCGCTCACGGTCGAAGTCATGTCAAGGCACCACTCGTGCATGTTCGTGTAGCCCACGATCACCGCTCCCGCCGCACGCAAGCGATCCAGCACCGTGGCGGTTCCGTCGAGCCAGGTAGGACGGAGGCGGGACCCAGCCGTCGGCGCGCGCCCGCCATCGACGAACACGTCCTTGACCGCGATCGGAACGCCACCGAGCGGCCCCCGGGCCCGGAGCGCCTCGTCCCGGGCCGAGGCACGAACTTCGATGAAGGTATTGAGCGTGGCGTCTAGAGCCTCGATCCGCTCGATCGCTGCTTCGACGACCGCGGTGGGCTCGAACGTCCCGCCCTCGATAGCCGCCGCCAGAGCTGTTAGGGGGAGCTCGTGAAGAGGCCTCATGGACGCTCATTCTTCACCAGCCGAACCAGAACCGAATGGTCTGGAGGACATTGGGGTACACAGCTACGGATGCCCACTTCCAGCCAGAACATCGTCGCCGGCCGCTACGACCTCGAGGAACAGCTCGGCCGGGGTGGCATGGGCGTCGTTTGGAGAGCGAACGACACCCTGCTCAAGCGCAAAGTAGCCGTCAAAGAGGTGCAGCTGCCCGATTCGTTGCCGGAGAGCGAGCAGGCCTCGATGCAGGCGCGCGCGTTGCGTGAAGCGCGTGCCGCCGCGCGGATCGGCCACCCCGCCGCCGTGACGGTATTCGACGTGCACAAGGAAGATGGGCGCGCGTTCATCGTCATGGAGCTTGTCGACGCTCCGACGCTCGAGGACATGGTGAGATCGGAGGGTCCCCTGACTCCCGAGAAGACCGCTGAAGTGGGCCTCGGAGTCCTGTCGGCTCTCGAGGCGGCGCACGCTCAGGGGATAGTGCACCGGGACGTCAAGCCTGCGAACGTGATGGTGCTGAGCGACGGCCGGGTGAAGCTCGCCGATTTCGGGATCGCCTCCCTGAAGGATGACCCGAAGATCACGGCGACCGGCCTCGTGCTGGGTTCGCCTTCGTTCATGGCCCCCGAGCAGGCCGAAGGGCATCGGAGCGGCCCGGCATCCGATCTTTGGGCGCTGGGGGCGACCATGTTCTTCGCCGTCGAGGGAGCGCCGCCGTTCGACAAGGGCCAGCCCATCCCCACTTTGACGGCGGTCCTCCACGAGGACATGCCCGCCCCGGTGCGGGCCGGCAACCTCGAGCCCGTGCTGCGGGCTCTACTCAGCAAGAAGCCAGACTCACGGCCGTCCCCCGCGGAGTTGAGGAAGGCGCTCGAGGATGTCGAGGACGGCCGCGCCCCAACCCTGACGGCCACCGCGGTGTCCGACCCTTCGGCGACGCAGTCATGGGCCGGACCCCCGGCCGCCTCGACCTCGACCCCCCCGGTTGTGGCCACTCCTCGGGAACCGGAGCGAGAACCGGAACCGGCTCGTACGACCTCGCCGGCGCGCCGCCGGCGCAACCCGTTGCCCGTGATAGCGACCCTGCTGGCGCTCGCGGTGGTGGGGGTGCTGATCTTCATCATGCTGAACGCCGGTGACGATCCGGGTCCTTCGAACGAGGCGGCGCCGAAGACAGAGGTGGCCAATCAGGAGGATCCCTCCCCGGCGCCCGAGGAGACCCAGTCCGATGCTCCGCCCGAACCGCGCATGCCGGCCGGTTGGACCGAACACACCGACGAGGAGACGGGCTATCGCGTCGCCTATCCGGACGGTTGGACGATCGAGGACGACTCGACGGACACCTCCTCCACGGACTTCTCCGACCCCTCCTCGAACACGTACCTGCGGGTGGACTGGACGGATGAGCCGGGTCCCGATGCGGCGGCGGCGTGGGAGGAGCAGGCAGCGAGCTTCTCCCAGGACCACGCGAACTATCAGGAGATCACCATCGAGGAAACGAGCTTCAAAGGGGCGGATACCGCTGCGATCTGGGAGTTCACCTACGACGAGGGCGGCGCCACCTTGCACGCGCTGGACCTCGGTTTCGCCGACGACCGGTACGGCTTCGCCCTCTACTTCCAGACCCTGGAAGAGGACTGGGCCGGCTCCCAGGAGACCTTCGAGCAGATCAAGCGATCGTTCCGCTGGCCACCTCAATAACCACACAGATGCACCCAAGCTGACAATAATTCACTCTTCTGTGGGTACTTGAGGCTCTTACGTGTCCCTTTCACCCCCATCACGAGGGATGTGAACCGCACGGCTCGCTCTGTAGCTTGTGCCGCTCACCCAGACTTTTCCTAGCTGGAGGTGAGCACACGTGGTCACAACCAAAAAGATCCTGGCAACAACCGCCCTGGTCACCGCGGCCGCCCTTGTTTCGGCGAGCCCCGGGTCGGCCGATTCCCGTTGCTACAGACACGGCCCGGGCGAGAAACGCATGGTACGAAAGATCAACCGGGCTCGAGGGCGGGCGGGAGCGCCCCACCTCGGCCGCGATCCGGAGCTCTCCCGGGTAGCAGGCGTTCATTCCAGGTCGATGGCCCAGGACAACCGACTCTTCCACACGCCGTCGGAGCTGCTGGCCTGGCGGGTGACACGCTGGAGCATGCTGGGAGAGAACGTCGCCTATGGGTCGACCGTCGGCGGTATGCACCGGCGATTCATGGCCTCTCCAGCACACCGGGGGAACATCTTGCGGTCGAGCTACAGGAACGTGGGCGTCGCCATCTCACGAGGCCACGGCCGGCGTTGGGTCACCGTGATCTTCGAGGCCAGGCGGAATCCCGGTACCCGCATGGACATGCCCAGGTGCTAGGCCCCACAAGGGCTCAAGCATTCTCGCCCTGATGCCGAAGAAGCTCTTGAAGACCCACGCGAAACGGCAAACCTGCGGCAACGCAGGGGCGCAAAGCCAGGGGCCCGCCAAAAGAGCGGGCAGCCCAGCTACCGAACTGGGAGGAAGTCATGAAACTCGGCAAGCGTCTCACCGGAATCCTGGTGGCCACGGTCATCATGGTTGCGATGTTCCCCGGCCTCACCGCGAACGCAACGACCACGCGGCAGGGCCGCCACTGCTGGCGCTACAAGACGACGGAGCGCTCTTTCGTCCAAAAGATGAACGGAGCACGCGATCGCGCCGGTCGTTCGAACCTGCGTATCGACAAGCAACTCACGAAGGTCGCCAGAGTGCACACCAAGGCGATGGCGCGGACGAACCGCCTGTATCACACCCCGTCGAACACGCTCAGCAGTCGCGTCACCAAGTGGCGCATCCTCGGCGAGAACGTAGGAGTCGGCGGGAGCGTAACCTCACTGCACCAGGCCTTCATGCACTCCCCGGCGCACCGTGACAACATCCTCTTCGGCCAGTACCGCCACGTCGGGGTCGGCGTCAAGATGGACGGAAACACCATGTGGGTGACGGTCGTCTTCGAGTCACAGGCCGATCCGGGCACCACGTTGCGAGTCGCCCCCTCCTGCTAGCCCGCAGGCAACCAACACTCCTACCATCGAGCCAGCCAGCGGAAGGCCCCGGCACTCCCAGCGGGGCCTTCTTGCGCGTCGTCCCGTCGGCCTCGATCCTGGCCCCGATGTTGTCACACTCCTATAGGAGTGTTATAAGAGGCGGCTATGGACCGGACAGACCGGACTGACGTCGCGGAGCCAATCGCACCTCGGGGCGGTTCCCAGCGCCCCGAACGCGCCGAGGCCGTCGACGCGCGCTCGAGTGCCCGGCGAGCATTCGACGCGTTGTGGTGGCTCGCTCGCTTCTTGACGGCCCTGTTCTTGTTCGTGGGGGCCCTGCAGGTCATGAAGACGGGAGCGGCCGACCTCGACATCCTCAAACAAGGGGGGCTCCTGGTTCGCAACGCGGTGGCCACCCTCGGTCTCGGGTGGCTCGGGGCGCTGCTGGTGCTGTCCGGCTCCCCGATAGCTGCGTCGGCTCTGACGCTGGTGGCGGCGGGATCCATCAACGAGACCGAAGGCTTCGCGATGCTCACTGGGTCCCGTCTGGGAGCCGCGTTCGTCGTTCTGCTGGTCGCCGTCATCTATGCCCTACGCGGCGGCGAAGGCGAGCGCATGAAACCCGTCTCCACGGCGGTGATGGCCCTGTCAACGACCGCAGCGATCTACATCCCCGGCTCTCTCATCGGCCTTGCCCTCCTGCGTTGGGGGCCGTTCAGCACGCTGAACATCGAGTTTCCAGCTCAGTTCGGCGACCTCATCGATGTCATCTACGGATCGATGCTCTCGAGGATCGAGGATCTGTCGGCGGCGCTGCTCTTCGTCGGTGGACTGGGCATCCTCTTGCTGTCGTTCAAGTTGATCGACACCGTGGTTCCCGCGATGTCGGGTCAGGAAATCGAGAACTCGCGCCTGAGTTGGCTCCAGAAGAAGTGGCCAATGTTCGCGTTGGGCTGCCTCGTCGCGCTGGTGACGATGTCGGTATCCGTTGCTCTAACCGTGCTGGTGCCGCTCGTGGCCAAGAAGTACGTCAAGCGCGAACACATACTCCCCTACATCATGGGCGCCAACATCACGACGCTGGGGGACACGCTCCTCGCCGCGTTCCTGCTCAACTCTCCCGCTGCGGTCCGCATCGTGCTGGCCGGGATCGTCGGAACCACGATAGTCAGCGTGTTGCTTCTCGCGTTCTTCTATCCACAGATGCGTACCGGGATCTGGAAGTTCCAGCGCCAGATGGTCAAGAGCAAGTTCCGGCTAGCTGCGTTTACTGCCACAATGTTCGTTATGCCCCTGGCCTTGATCGCCGTCTCTGGACTCTTCGAATGAAGCGGGAAGGCGCGCGCGACGCACACGTCACGCTAAAGATCCCGCGTCCCCTCTACGAACAGCTCAAACAGGTGATCCAGGGCTCCGGGTTCCACTCCGTCACCGAGTTCGCCGTCTACGTCATGCGCGACCTCGTGTCCCACCGCAGCGAGGCGGCAAGGTACGGCCTGCAGCCGGACCCCGACACGGCAGATCCTGAGCCACAAGACGACATCGAGCCGCTGAGCCCTGACGAGATCGAGGCGATTCGCAAGCGACTGACCTCGCTTGGATACCTCTGAGGTGAGGCGTACCTCCCTGCTCTGCCTCGTTGTGCTCTCGGTGGTCGCGTCGTGCGTCCCTCCCGAGACCGACCCCATCCGCAGGTTCGCGGCGGACACTCCGCTGGGCGAGTTTCAGAAGGCCGGGATCATGCGGATCGCGGTGGACACGAACTGGACTCCTTTCGGTGCCGGCACCTCCACCGATCCACGCGGTTTCGCCGTTGATCTCGGGACCTTTGTTGCGAGCGAGATGGGCATGGAGACCGAGTTCATCGGCGCGTCGTCGTCAGACGAGGTGGTGGATCTCGTCAACGAAGGCGAGGCCGACCTCGGCTTCGCAGCCGTCGAGCTCACCGAGGAGAACGTACGCAACAACAGCCTCACGGATCCCTTCTTCATAGCGCACCAGAGGTTGCTCGCACCGACCGGATCCGGCATCACAGACATCGACGACCTCGATGGCAAGCGGGTCTGCGAGGTGGTGGAGAAGGGCACCGGGGTATCTATGAGCGAGCTGACCGACGGGGTTGAAGTTGTTTCCGAGAACGATCTGCAAGCGTGCATCGAGAAGGTGCAACGCTCAGCCTCGGATGCCGTCGCCGCGCCGGACGGACATCTGCTGCCGTGGCTCGAGCCCTCTGGCGCCATCGGCCTCGACTTCGAGCTCGTCGGCGACGAAGCGACCACGGTGGGATGGGCCGCGATCGCCTCACCGGAACTATCGGGACTCGTGGGGCACTTCAACGACTCCCTAGCGGAGGCGAAGGTCGACGGCGACTGGTCGGAGTGGTACGCGCGCTGGATCGAGCCCTTCACCGGCGAGCGGGACGCGGAGCCACCGGGCCTCAGCCTCGAGGAGGCGGCCGCATTGTTCCCCAGCTCGCTCGAGGTTTGACCTCTAGGGGTAGCTGAAGGTGTTCCCGGGGTTGCGCCGGCTCTCGAAGATCTGCAGGACGTAGATACGACCCCTCCTACGCTCTACGCCCACTCCGACGAAGCGCCAGCGACCCATCATGATCGCGCGATGGACGCTGGAGTGCCAGAACATCCGGAACATCGCGCGGCATCTGGGAGCTCGGCCAACCGTCTGGCCCAACCGTCGCCAGCGGGTTACTGCGTTGGCGAGATTCCCGAGATGCCACGTCGTTCCCGCCCCGGCCATGTTCCGCGCATGTCGCCGGCCCACATAGCCCAGCTGCTTGTCCGAATCGAGCCGGCGCAGGCCACGATTCGCGCGACGGCGATTCAACTTGCTCATCAAGCAGCGCTCCACGTGCGTGAAGCGATAGCCGCTTGCGCCCCCCCGCTGCTTCGCTTGCGATACGTCCGGGGTTGTGAGGGTGCCGAAACCACTGAGTGCGACAACGAGCGACATGATCAAAGCTGTGAGCGCTAGATGACTCCGCGGGGCCAGGCGCAAGTTCGTCTCCCTTCGGTCGGTTCCCCTCCTTAGTTCAAAGCGACCAATGAGTATCAGTCCGGGCTCATCGTCACAAACGGATCCGACACGGTACGCATTCGCACGCGTCCACAGAGTGACCCGGTGCAGGTCAGCCGCGGCCCGATTCCTCGATTCTCTTTTTCACGAGCACGAAGTCCCTAGACAACGTCGGCGGACTCCCTCAGGCTGAAAGTTGTGAGCGACAACTCGCACAAGACGGTCCTCATCGTCGATGACGACGAGGAGATACGGCACGTGCTTCGACTCCTTTGTGAGTCCGAAGACCTGCGCGTCGTGGGTGAGGCGGCCAACGGCGTCGAGGCTGTGGCTCTGGCGCTTCACAATCAACCGGATTTCGTGATCCTCGACTACAAGCTGCCCAGACTGGACGGCGAGGGCGCCGCCGAGATCCTCCGTGCGGTGACGCCAGAGAGCAAGATCGTTGCTTTCTCCGCGGTGCTCGAGCGCCGGCCGGAGTGGGCCGACGCCTATCTGAACAAGGATCGGATCGTTGAACTGATGCCGCTTCTCAACACACTGTTCCATTGAGGTTGCACATGCCCCCTCACCATCGCTAACCTCCCTCCATGGCCAAAGAAGCTTCTTTCGACGTCGTCTCCGAGATCGACCTTCAGGAAGTAAGGAACGCCGTCGACCAGGCGCAGCGCGAGATCTCGCAGCGGTTCGACTTCAAGGGAACCGGCTCTGCCATCGAACTGGCGAAAGATGGAGAGCGCGACACGATCGCGTTGAGATCGAACACCGAACAGAAGGTGAAGGATTGCGCCAAGGTGCTCGATGAAAAGCTCGTGAAACGAAAGGTCGCACTCAAGGCGCTACAGCGCGGCGACATCCAACCCGCCGCCGGAGGGACTGCCCGTCAGGTGATCACGCTCAACCAGGGGATCTCCACGGAAAAGGCGCGCGAGATCGTCAAGCACATCAAGGGGATGAAGGTGAAAGCCCAGGCGGCGATCCAAGGGGACCAGGTGCGTGTCTCCTCGAAGTCCAGGGACACCCTCCAGGAGATCATCGACGCCCTGAAGTCGGAGGACTTCGGCATCCCCCTTCAGTACACGAACTACCGCTGACCCTCGTCGCGTAGCTCGACGCCCAGCAATGTCTCGAGGGCCTCGATCGTCTCTTGTGAAGAGCGGTGGAGAAGGGTCATTAACCCCAGGTCACGCGCTGCGGCGAGGTGACCGGGATGATCATCGACGAACACGCACCGCTGGGGCGCGACCTGGATCCGCTCGAGCGCCAGCGCATAGATGCGGGGATCCGGTTTGCGCATCCCGACCTCCCCTGAGATGACCACCGCATCGAAGAGGTCGACGAGCCTGTCGCGCGGATAAAGGCTCGATCCCCATGAGTTGGACAAGAGAGCCGTCTTGAATCCGGCCCTCCTGATCGCAGCCACCGCGGACAGCATGTCCTCTTCGAGATCGACCGCGAACATCCTGGCAACGAGTCCGTAGGGCGACACGCGAACCCCCGAAACCTCATGCAGACGAGCCGAGAGACCGGCGCCGAACTCCTCGTCCGAGATCGCACCGATCTCGAAGTCATGGACCAGCGGATCCTCCGCGCCCGTGTAGAGGCCGAGCGCCACCCGCACCAGATCCTGCAACTCGACCCCGGCCGACTCCGCAAAGGCGGCGAGGGCGTCCTGGAGAGAGGTAGTCAACACTCCTCCGAAGTCGATGACGAGGGCATCGACGTTCGACTCGCTCATATGCGGGCGATGGATCGAGCGTGGCCCGCGAGCTCCGGCACACCGCGCTCCATCTGCGCGAAGAAGGGGTCGTCGGTGGCTCCTGCGAGATGGCGGGCGTAGGACCCCTCGAGCAGGATCGCCAGCTTCCACACCGCGAGGACCCGATACCACTCGAGTGAATCAACCGGGCGGCCGCTGGCCGACGCATACCGGTCCACGAGCTCGTCCCTAGTGCGGAAGCCCGGGAGTGTCGTGGCGCTGTTCAACTCCCCGAAGACCCCGTCGCGCTCGTCGGGATCCACCCAGAAAGAGACCAACCATCCGAGATCCGCCAGAGGGTCGCCCAGAGTGGACATCTCCCAATCCAGTATCGCAACCAGGCGTGCCGGAGGGTCCGGCGCGAACATCACGTTGTCAAGCTTGAAATCTCCGTGCACGAGTGTCCCCGCCGGGGACTCAGGCATGCACCCTTGGAGCCAATCCCCGATGAGCTCCAGGTCGGGAAGCGGGCGCGTGAATGGCGTCGTCAATCGAAGCTGTCCGCGCCAGCGTCGGAGTTGACGCTCGAGGTAGCCGGACGGCTTGCCGAACCCGCCGAGGCCACACGCCTCCAGATCAACCGCGTGCAACTCCACGAGCGCGTCGACGACCTCATCGCCGAAGGGGGCGCGATCGGTAGGTCCGAAGGCGTCCGGAAGTTCGTCTCTGACCACGAAGCCGTGTGTGCGCTCCATCACATAGAAGGGAGCTCCGATGATCCCTTCATCCGTGCACATCAGGACCGTCGCCGGCGACCGAACGCCGGTTGCGCGTAGAGCGCTCAGGACCGAGTACTCGCGACCCACGTCATGAGCGGTCGGAAGGAAGGCGCCCTCCGGCGGCCGCCTCAACACCAGCTCGCGCTCCCCCCTCGTGACGAAGAAGGTTTCGTTGGAATGACCGGCTCGGTGTCGTTCGATCGATAAGGGCTCCTCGCCTCCGAGCTTCTCATTCAGGTAGGCCTCTAGAGACACCGCTTCGATCAGAGGAGCACTCACGTCGCTCACGTGAGGTCTCCGGTGGCCCGCTTGGTTCCGTTCCCTTCCATGGCCACCTTCAGCAGATTGCGAGCGATGACCATGCGATGAACCTCGGAGGGGCCGTCATAGATCCGCGCCGCTCGCGCGTCGCGGTAGAACCGTTCGAGCGGAAGGTCCCCTGAATATCCAAGCGCGCCGTGCACCTGTATCGCGCGATCGACGATACGTCCTAGGGCTTCGGATACGTACACCTTGGCCATCGAGACCTCCTGACGCGCCTCCACGCCCTTCTCGAGGAGATAAGCCGCATGCAAAACCATCAATCGCGATGCGTACAGCTCGATAGCCGAATCGGCGAACCAATTCTGAATCGTTTGCCTTCGCGCCAGCGGTTCGCCGAAAGTCTCTCTCCGGAGGGAGTACGCGGACGCCATATCCAGAGCTCTTTGGGCCACTCCCACCCAGCGCATGCAATGCGCCAGGCGGGCAGGACCTAGTCGCGCCTGCGCCAGTTTGTATCCGTCGCCGACCCCTCCCAACATCGAGGTGGCTTCGACGCGGCAGCCCTCGATCGCTACCTCGCAGTGACCGCCCGCAATGTGAGTGCCCATCACCGGAACCTCCCGTAGGACATTCCATCCGGGAAGGTCCGCATCGACGATGAACAAGCTGTAGGCGTCGCGTGGCTTGGCGTCGGGATCCGTGCGGGCGACAACGATCGCGAAGGCGGCACCGGCTGCGCCCGTGATGAACCACTTCTCTCCATCGAGAACCCATCCCGATCCATCCCGTCGCGCCATCGTGGTGATCCCGGCGGGGTCCGCTCCCGCCGCCTTCTCCGTCATAGCGAAACAGGACCGCGCCTCGGCGTCGGCTAAGGGTCGGAGGTATCGCTCGCGCTGGTCGGGAGTGCCTGCGTGCAGGAGTAGGTGCATATTGCCTTCGTCCGGAGCCATGGCGTTGAGAGCCAGCGAGGCCAGCCCCGACGCGCCACACTCCTGCGAGACGAGAGCCATGCCCAGCGGGCCGAGCCCCATGCCCCCCCATTCCTCGGGGAGATGTGGGTTCCAGAGCCCTGCCGCCCTAGCCGCCGATCGGAGCGAGGCGATCGCCTGGAGTGCCTCGTCCGACTCGATCCCGTCGCCAAGCGCCTCCTCCGCCGGAAGGACCTCGGCGCGTACGAAGCCTGCAACCCGGCGCTGGACATCTTGGAGGTCTGCGGGGACCTGAAAATCGATCATGCGCCACTCTAGCCACCCCGGAGAAGCGTTTCTGCTTCCCGCTATAGAATCCACACAACCTTTTCGATGGTCGAGAAGCGACACAGGAGGCGATCCGTGGCGGGAGTAGTGACGGCCTACGTCCTGATCCAAGCTCAGGTGAACGCGGCGAGGGTCGCCAGCGACATCCGTGCGCTCGATGGAGTCGAATCCGCCGATGACGTCTCGGGCCCCTACGACGTCATCGTTCGAGCGAGCGCCCGCAACATGGACGAGCTCGGGCAACTAGTGGTGACGAAGATCCAGGGCGTCGAAGGGATAACTCGCACCCTTACGTGCCCGGTCGTCGAACTCTAGCCGCCCCCGTCTCTCAATCTAGGCGCCGGAAGCACCTCGTTCATCGCTCCCGACCGGAAACCCGAGAGGTCCAGAGCGACGTAACGGAATCCGAGCTCCCCCAGCGTGGCGGATATCTCCTCGCGCAAGGAGGCCGCTCTTTCGATCTCGTCCGGCGGCACCTCGATGCGTGCAAGATCACCGTGATCGCGCACGCGAAAGACCGTGAACCCAAGAGCTCGCACAGCCTCTTCCGCCCGATCGACACGCTGGAGACCATCCGGAGTCACCCTGACACCGTAAGCGAAGCGAGACGCGAGACACGGTGACGCGGGTTTCTCGGCCGCCGGCAAGCCAAGTTTCGCGGCCAGCATCCGCACCTCCGGCTTGGTCAAACCTGAGTCGACCAGCGGGGTAGCGACATGACGTTCGGATGCTGCCCGCAGACCGGGGCGGTAATCACCAAGGTCGTCGACGTTCGTACCGACGGCGATGCGAGCGCCTCGCTCACTTGCGAGTGGAGCGAGCACTTCGAAGAGCTCGGTCTTGCACCAGTAGCAGCGATCGGCATCGTTGCGCGCGTACTCCTCGCGATCACCTTCGTGGGTTCGCACGATGGCATGGGCCCAACCGAACCGGCGAGCCAGGCCCGATGCAGCCGCTAGCTCGTTACGAGCCAGCGACGGAGACACCGCGGTCACCGCGAGCGAGCCTGGTCCGAGAACCTGGTGGGAGACCGCCGCTAGGGTCGCCGAATCGACACCGCCCGAATAAGCGACCACCACCGTGCCCAATCCCTCGAGGATCTTTTCGAGCCTCGCGGTCTTGGTGGTCAACCCGATGTACATGCACCCATCTTGCCAGCCGGGCCTATACGGTTGCACCATGATGGAAGTAGGGGCGACATGGCTGGCCCAGGGGCGCATCGACGAATTCGTGAGCGACCCCGTGTTGACGGTTGCATGCGTCCTGCTCGTGGCCGTGTCCATCGGTTGGATCGTTACTTCGAGAGCGATCACGAAGAACATGCTGCGTGCGGCCGAACGCCAGCGGAGACGACCACCGCAACCACGCCGCCGGTCCCCCGACACGCGAACGCAACCGACGCGGCGCGTGCCGCCGTCTCGCTGATAGAGAACGGACCCCCGCCCGCCGGGCGCCTATTCGATGTAGCCCAGATCCTTCAGGTGAGCCGCTACGGCGTCCGCTTCCTCTTGTGAGTACCCGCCCTCCACGCTGCGCGTGCCGCCACCGGTTCCCTTCTCGACGGGATGAGCCTCCAGCCACTCTGGCTCGATGACCCGGTCCGCCACTCGCCCATCTAGATCGGGGGGAACCGGCTGCTCGAGCAACGCCAGAGACGTGGGGCACACATCGTAGAGAGCCAGCTCGTCACTCACTCCCCGGGCTACCCGCGGGCCGGCCGCTACGAATACCCCAAGGGGTCGGTGATCCGAGGACCACGCCTCGCCCACGCCCGCTAGTTGTGTGGGGGGCACGACGAGCTGGTTCGATGCTTCGCGTCCGGGCGCCACTCGATACCCCGCGGACCATGAATCCAGGATGAGGTCGGGTGCGAGGTCGATGGCCGGTCCCGAGTAGATGTCGGCGCGGCGGTGCACCGCCGCGAACAAAGCCGCGTCGTCGCGCGGGTCCCGCAGTCCCAGAAGGCCCGCCCTCACCTCTTCCAGCACCTCCGGTGCGTCGCTCGTTGTCACCCTCCCCGTCCGCTCTCGGCCCTCGAGGTTCAACCACAGGTCCGAATGGACACCCAGGAACGCGTCGGTGCGCTCCCAGTCGAAGGAGCCAAGCTGTCCGCTAAGAGTTGCGCCCATGGTTCGTTGCGCGGCTCCGGGGGCGAGCCGCCGTCCCCACCGTCGAACGGCGGGCGGCATCGCCCAGGCCGCTCGGACCGCCAGGGAGGTCTTCCTCTTCCCGTACGCGGCGCGCCCGTTCGCTGCGAGCCACGCACCCACGTTCACATCTCCTTGGAGAGGTCCCGCACCGTGATCGCTGACCACCAGCACGTCGGCGTCGGGGAAGGCTTCCACGATCAGTCCGGTGGCTCGGTCCATGGCTTCGTAGACCTCATCCACGGCGGATGCGAGAGGATGGTTCGTCCCGCGGAATCTCCAGAAGAAGTGCTGTGCACGGTCCACGTGGGGCCACACGGCGGCCACGCAATCGGCGCCCGCCTCCTGCGCCGCCCACGGGAGGGCTTCGGCCTGGTGGGCCAACCCGTCGAGCAGCTCCTGCTTGAACCCTTCGAGAGAACCGTGCGGCGCGCGGTCAAGGAGGCCGGCCGGGTCCCACCTGCGCTGGAGCTCATCCTGGAACGCGTCGGGTGCGCAGAATCGGGCTCCGGGGGGAGCCCCGTAGCCGGCGACCATGACCCCGTTCACCGCAGCCGGCGGGAAGGTCATGGGGATGTTCCAGAGCAGCCACCGACGCTCGCCGCCCAGCTCCCAAGCCGCCGGAGCCATGCGGTCACGCGACGAGAAGTAGCGGCACTCGTACGCCCCCGGGGCTCTGTACCAGGATCCGAAGATGCCGTGAGCCCCCGGGTTCCGTCCGGTGAAGGCTGAGGTCCAGGCGCAGTCGGTCATGGGGGGCCAGGTCGAGCGCAACGGAGCGCGGCTCCCGCGCTCGATCATCCCCGCAAGCACCGGCAGCCGGCCTTGCTGGATCAACGGGTCGACGATGTCGAATGTCGCCGAGTCCCAACCGAGCACGACGAGCCGGGGCGCCACCTCGAGCTACGGAACCGGTTGGAGCGGTTCCGTAACCCCTCCATCGTCGGGAACGCGATCCATGCACACATGACCGCACCCGGTCCCATTGGAGATCGTCTTCACGTACCACTTGTAGACCGCGCGCGCCCCGCCGATCTCCATGTTTCGTTTCACCGGAACCCTGACGGTCACGGTTCTGCGACCCGGCTTCCTCGTTCGCAACGTACCGATCCGCACGTCGCTGCGCGACTTGAAGTCCCGGAACAAGAGGCCTTGCATACGGCGACCATTCGAAGACAGAAGAGCGTAGTAGTCGTAGCGCGAACCCTTGCCCTGCAAGGGACCGTAGGTGTCGAAATAGATCGCGATGTAGCCCTGGTCCCAGAGCTGGGCGCTGGACCATCCGTTGTAAGTGAAGATGCGCCAGCGCGGCGGCGAGTTGCCCCACACTCCGACCTCTTGCACATCCAACGGACCGCTCGCATCGTTCGCATCGTTCAGATCCAGATGACCGGCGCGCGCGGCGAGCGGCACGACCAGGATCGCGATGGCGACCACCGAGATAAAGAGTCGACGTTTCATCAGGGCTCCTTCTTGCGCCACACGCTCATCGTTTGACTTACCGTCCACCATGCCAGCAGCACACCGGCGAGAGCCAGGGCAGCCGGAGCCAACTCGGATGCTCCGGGTGTTGCGGCTTCCACAAGCAAACCCTCTTCCGGGCCGGACAGCAACACGATCGCAGCCATCACGCCCAGTCCTGCATTCCTCAAGAGCATCAGTCGGTAATCGCGGTCGGTCGCCTTACCGAAGCAACCACAGGGGAGTCGATCTCCTCTGATCTCCTTCGCACGCAACAGAGCAAGCGAGAACGACGCCAGGAGAGCGACGGTGAGAGCGGCGGCCGCTCGGGCTGAGAACGCCAGCAGCACGACGATGATCGCAGCTTCGGCGAGTGGCACGCCCCAGAGCGCCACCGCCTGGGTGCTTCGCGCCAATCCATAACCCTCGAGCGCGCGGGTCCATGCCCGTCGGTTCGCGAGCTTGGCGATCGCCGCCCACGCGAAGGCGGCGGCGAGAAGAGAACCTGCGATCCGAACCACGAAGAGTTCCATGGGTCGAGAATCCTAGTACCGGGGCTGCGCGATAGCCTGACAACGTGGAAGGTTGGTGGGCGGCGTCTTATCTCGTGTTGTGGCTCCTCGTCGTGATGCTCTGCGTCGTGGTCGTCGCCCTGGCGCGTCAGATCGGGACGCTGCACCTTCGACTCGGCCCGCGCGGCGCGCTCGAGATGGACGCCGAGGGTCCGCCGCTCGGCGAGGCTCCCCAGCCTTTCGACGTGGCAGACATCGAGGGTGACCCCCTCAGCATCGGTGGCCCGGGCCAGTCTCAGCTACTGCTCTTCGTCTCACCGGGCTGCCACATCTGCCAGCAAGTCATGCCGGGTGTGCCCGCCGCTGCCGGGGCGGGGTCCTTCACCCCCTATGTGGTCACGGATGTCGACCGCGTGGACACCCAGGCGGCATTCGCGGGCAAGAGTTCCCCTTTCGCTCCGCTCGTCCCAGGTCTACAGATCGCCCAGGCGTACGCGGTTCCGGGAACTCCTTATGTTGTGATGCTTGACGACCGAGGGATTGTGAGAGCGAAAGGCACGATCAACAATCTGGAACAACTAGAAGGATTGGTGGACACGGCGTTGCGTCGCGCAGCCGAGGCTGACGCCGAAAGGCAGGCGAGTTGTTGATCGAAAACGTTATCGAGAGGGCATCCGTGGAGTTGGCGGGTCGAAGCGGACGCCGCTCCTTCCTGGGACGTCTCGGAAAAGGGATGGTCGCGCTGGTCGGGGGCCAGTTCGTTGCGATCGCCCTGGCCCCCGGCCGGGCCGAGGCGTACCACATCTGTGGACACACCTACACGACGGGCTCGTGCCCGCATCCGTTCAGCCCACATTCCCGGGTCGATCAATACGGTTACCCCGTCCACCCGAGATACGGATACCCGATCGACGACCGGGGCCGCATCTACACGAAACGCTCTCAGCGCCGCCGACAGGTGTGCGAGGAGGTAGTGCCGTCGAAGTACCCCTTCACGGGCTCTCCGGTGTTCGGGGGCGGCTGGTCCCGTTGCTGTGGTGGCCGGGTCCGCCGGATCGCGGACTGCTGCTCGTACGCCGACACCAGGATCAACGGCGATGCCTCTCTCACCGGCTATTGCCATGCGGGCCGCAAGGTCTTCTGCATCGGATATCGCGACACCAATACCCGCTGTTGACCTGGCCCGTCCTCGCCTCGCTTCTTCTCGCCTCGGCGGTTGCCGGTTTCTCAACCGCCTTCGATCCGTGAGGCATGTCGATGGTCGAAACCATCTCCCCCGTGGTCCACGGGGGGCGCAGCAAGAGGTACGCCGTGACGGTTTTCCTGCACAGCCTCGCCGCCACCACCGCGGCCGCCGCGGTCGGCGCGCTCCTGGGCCTGATCGGGATGGGGCTCCGCGCCCCATGGGGGGCGGCTTCCCTGGGGGCCCTCGCCTCGGTTGCGCTCCTGTACCTCCTGCGAGAGGCCTTCAAGATCCCAGTACCCGTCCCGGATAGGCACCGCCAGGTGCCCGAGTGGTGGCGCACGTTCTACTCGCCGCCGGTAGCGGCCGCTCTCTACGGCCTCGGACTGGGCGTCGGCTTCCTGACCTTCCTTTCGTTCGGGACCTATGTGGCCGTGGCCGCCGCCGCGCTGTTCTTCGGGGACCCGGTTCTCGGAGCACTCCTCTGTGCCCCCTTCGGGCTGGCCCGTGGCCTGTCGGTCATCGCCTGGTCGCTGGGCACCGCCTCCTCCAACGACGCGGTGGTGCGGATCGAAGAGCTCTCGGTCACCAGCGCCCCTCGCCTCGTGAACGCGGCGACCCTGGGCGCCGTCGCGATCGCCGCGTTGCTGTCTTTCTAGGTACACCGCACCGCACTAGACACCAAGAGACGTTTGTCCGCTTCAGGACGGGGCGGTGACTAGTCATGCAAGACAAAAGCCCTGGTAGAGCGTCTGCGGGCAGGTCACTGGGATTGCGTATAGGCCTCGCTCTCCACTCCGTCGATGTGTATTGCAACACCTGAGAAAAGAGATGTGTGCAACCCTCCCGAAAGGAGACGCAAGTGAAGAAGTTTTCGAAGAAGCTCATGATCACGGGCGCCACACTGCTCGCGTTCCTGGTTGCCAGCGTCGCCTTTGCGGCCTGGGTAGTGAACGGCAGCGGCAGTGGCTACTCGAAGGCCACAAGCTCGCAGGACCTGTACACCGACGACGTCGGCGCAACCACAGTCGCTCAGCTCTACCCGGGCGGCAATGGCGACGTCAAGGTCACGGTCCGCAACCCCAACCCGTTCCCCGTAGAAGTCACGCAGGTGGCGGCCAACGGGGCCGTGGTCGGTAACGCCAACTGCACCGACGTTGGTGGCGATCCCCTCAAGGCGACCGGCGTCAGCTTCACCACGCAGAACCTTGCGGCCGGTAACGTCGTCCCCGCCAAGAGCGGTGGCACCGACGGAACGCTTGCCCTCACCCTGGCGAACGCAGCCGGCATGAGCAACGCTTCCGTCAACGCCTGCCAGGGAGCAACCTTCACCATCCCGGTGACCTTCACGGCACGCAGCAACTAGATACACGAGTAACCAGTTGCATGGTGGCGGGTGGGGCCGAGGCTCCTCCCGCCACTTTCGATTCAGACGATCCCAGTTGAAGAAATGATCCCCGAGGGGATCCTTGACGAAGGAGTGACGTGAGCTCGTCATCGCGGTTCACCAGGATGGCAACGACGATCGCGCAAGGCCTCGTGGCCCTGCTACTCGTTGCCGCCCTGGTGATCCCCGAGGCGCTCTCGTTCGCTCAGGCGGACCGCTCGCACCGGCTCGAGAACCTCAGCGGGAGGGTGGGCTCGTCGGGGGCCGCCTTCCGAATCGGAGGCAAAGTGAAGGGCCTCTTCCCCGGCAAGAAGAAGATCATGAAGGTCAAGCTCCGCAACCCGAATCGCTTCCCCATCGTGGTCAAGGAGCTGAAGATCAGGGTGAGGCCCTCGAACGAGCTCGGCTGCGCATCGAAATGGATAGCAGTCCGCAAGCGCTTGCGGGTCTCCGTGGTCGTCCCGGCTCGTGCCCGCGCCAAGAAGTCGGTCCCCGTCAAGTTGAAGCCGACGGCTCCGGCGTCTTGTCAGGGGGCCCGCTGGCCGCTCAAGTTCCGCGGAGGGGCGGTGCGCAAGCGATGAAGTCCTCTCTCCGACGGGTCGCTTTCGTCATGACCGTGGTGTCGCTCCTCAGTTGCGTGAGCGGCAGCGCTTTGGCGCGTTGGAACCCGGGATCCAGCAATACCAAGTCCTACTCTCAGGGACGCACGATGCCGACCGGGAACACCCCGACGGCGTCGGTGACCGTACGAAACGTCGCCGTAAGCTGGAGTGAAAACCAGTTCCCCGCCGGAACACCATTGAACACGTACGTGGTCACGCGTTACGACGTCGCCACGAACACCGCACAGACGATACTGTCGGACTGTAACGGGATCGTGACGGGCACTTCCTGCACCGAGCAGGGAGTCCCCGCCGGCAGCTGGCGCTACAGAGTGACCCCGGCGCATCAGAACTGGATCGGGACCGCCAGCTCGTTGAGCACCGCCGTCACGGTTCAAGCTCCATCGCTAGCTCTCAACGCACCGACGACGTTTACGCTCCTTCCCGGCACGATCACCGGGAGCGTGGCTAACTACGCCTCCGGCCAGACCCTTACGTTCCGCCTGGACGACCCGAACACCGGTACCGTGCTCAGCGGATCGACCACGCCGGCCACGATCGGGGCCGCGGGTTCGGCGACCATCTCGGCGACGATCCCCACGGGCACACCGAACGGCACCCACACCGTCTATGCGATCGGCAGCAACGGAGACGTTGCCTCCGCATCGATCACGGTGAACGTGCCACCGTTCTCCCCGAGTTCTCTACTGAACGCGAACGGCGGCAACCAGACCGGCCGGCCGCAGGAAGCGGACCGGGTCGAGATCGTTTTCAACCAGGCGCTCAGCGTTGCGTCGATGTGCTCGACGTGGAGCGGCAACGGGTCCAACCAGTCGATCGCCGGGGACAACGTCGTGACCGTCACCATCTCGGACAACGCGGCCCCCACCGGAAACGACCAGCTCACGGTGTCGACCTCGGCCGCTGCCTGCGGAGGTGCCTTCAACTTCGGTTCGGTGGACATGGGGTCGCCAGCCTTCGCGACGAACACCTCCACGTTCGCGGGGGCCGCAGCCGAGGCCTCGACCGTCGCCTGGAACGCGAGCACCAACAAGCTGACGATCACGTTGGGCAAGCGAATTCCGGTCGGGCCCGCACCCGGGCGGGTCAACGCCGTCGTCACGGCGACCTACACGCCGTCGCCGGCCCTCATGAGCACCAGCGGCTTCGGCGTCGTCGGCACGACCTCCAGCAGCGCCATCCAGTTCTAGGGTCCCCTGGCGCTCGGCCTCCGATTTGCACGAACGTGGGGGGGCGAGCTATCGTTAGCACTCAGACCACAAGAGTGCTAACGAGAGTCAAGCCGTAATCCAGGGAGGTAAGCCATGTCGAAGATCCTCGCCTTTGAAGACGAGGCCCGGAGGGCGCTCGAGCGGGGCATGAACCAGCTCGCCGACGCCGTGAACCTCACGCTGGGGCCCAAGGGCCGCAACGTCGTGCTCGAGAAGAAGTGGGGCGCTCCCACGATCACGAACGATGGCGTCTCGATCGCCAAGGAGATCGAGCTCGAGGACCCGTACGAGAAGATCGGCGCCGAGCTCGTCAAAGAGGTCGCTAAGAAGACCGACGACGTTGCGGGCGACGGCACCACCACCGCCACCGTTCTGGCCCAGGCAATGGTTCACGAGGGCCTGCGCAACGTAGCCGCCGGCGCAAACCCGATCGCGATCAAGCGCGGCATCGAGAAGGCCGTAGCGGCCGTCGTCGACTCGATCCGGTCGACGTCGCGTGAGGTCGAGGGCCGCGAGCAGATCAGCCAGGTCGCCTCGATCTCGGCGAACAACGACCCCGAGATCGGCGAGACCATCGCCGAGGCCATGGACAAGGTCGGCAAGGACGGCGTCATCACCGTCGAGGACGGCAAGTCGATGGAGACCAGCCACGAGTTCGTCGAAGGCATGCAGTTCGACCGCGGCTA
>JALZOM010000134.1 GCA_030913945.1 Actinomycetota bacterium | reverse complement strand
GCCACTGGTGCCACGTGATGGAACGGGAGTCTTTCGAGGACGAGGATACGGCCGCCTTCCTGAACGCACATTTCGTGCCGATCAAGGTGGATCGAGAGGAACGGCCCGACCTCGACGGGATCTACATGGACGCCGTCCAGTCGATGACGGGTCAGGGCGGCTGGCCTCTTTCGGCATTCCTCACGCCGGACGGACGACCCTTCTTCGCCGGCACCTACTTCCCGAAGGAACCGGCGCACGGCATGCCCTCGTTCCGCCAGGTGCTGGAGGCGGTCGCCGAGTCGTGGCGAGAGCGTCGGGAGGACGTCGCACGGCAAGGCGGCCGGGTCGTGGAAGCGATCTCGAGAACAGCGTCGATGCCAGGATCGCGATCACCACTCACGAGCGAGATCACGACGCAGGCGTTCGAGGGACTGCGAAGCGCGTTCGACGAGCGATGGGGTGGTTTCGGGGCACCCCCGAAGTTCCCGCAGCCGATGACGCTGGAGTTCGTCCTGCGGATGGCGGTCCGCGGGATGCCGGACGCGCTCGAGATGCTGACGACGACGCTGGACAGGATGGCGTCCGGCGGTATGTACGACCAGGTCGGCGGCGGGTTCGCCCGCTACTCGACCGACGCAACCTGGCACGTCCCTCACTTCGAGAAGATGCTCTACGACAACGCACAGCTCGCCCAGCTCTACGCGCGAGCATGGTTGCTGACCCGCGACGACCGGTACCGGCGGATCGCGACCGACACGCTCGACTATCTGCTGCGAGAGATGCGTGATGCGGAGGGCGGCTTCTTCTCGAGTCAGGATGCCGATTCGGAGGGTGTCGAGGGCAAGTTCTTCACGTGGACGTGGGAAGAGCTCGTGAGGCTCGTCGGCGAGAACCCGGCCACCGCATTCGGGGCGACGCCGGAAGGAAACTGGGAGGGGACGAACGTTCTGTGGCTCCCCGGCGGCGCTGAGCCGAGTGGCCTCGACCTCTCCGCCGCGCGGCGCACGCTCTTCGAAGCGAGGGACGCCCGCGTCCGGCCTGGGACGGACGACAAGGTGCTGACAGCGTGGAACGCGATGGCGATCCAGGCGTTCGCTGAAGCTGGCCGCGCGTTCGACGAGCCCCGCTTCGTCGAGTCAGCGGAGGTCTGCGCGCGCTTCATCCTGGAGAACCTCCGCAGGACCGACGGCCGACTCCTTCGCTCCTGGAGGGACGGCGTGCCCGGCCGGGCCGGCTTCTGCGATGACCATGCACTGCTCGCATCGGCGTGCCTCACGCTCTTCTCCACGACGGGAACGGTTCGCTGGTTCCGTGAGGCGGTCGGGCTCTTGGACGCCCTCGTGGATCTGTTCCTCGACGCCGAGCGCGGCGGGTTCTTCCAGACGGGATCGGACGACGACGCGTTGGTGCTTCGACCCAAGGAGCTGTACGACAATGCCGTGCCATCCGGGAATTCGACGGCCGCGGACGTACTCCAGCGGGTCGCCCTCCTGTCCGGCGAGCCCGAACGGGAGCAGATCGGCGTCTCGGCGATCCGCTTGGTACGCGATGTCCTGGGGAGAGCCCCGACGGCCTTCGGGCACGCGCTCTGCGCGCTCGATCTCTACCTGGGCCCTTCCCGAGAGGTGGCGATCATCGGCGACCCCGAGGACGAGCGCACCCGCTCCCTCGTGGACGAGGTCGTCCGGGCCCGCTTCCTTCCGAACGCGGTCTTGGCGGTCGCTCAGCCGTGGGACGAAGAGGCGATGGGATCGGTCGCGCTCCTGCGCGACCGTCCGCAGGTTGACCAACTTCCGACCGCGTATGTGTGCCAGCGCTTCTCGTGCCGGCTCCCCGTCACCCGGCCCGAAGACCTCGCGGCGCAACTGGCGGAGATCTGAAAGCCAAGGGGGCACCTTCTCCGGATCGGTGTCGCATCCCACCACCCGGTGCCCACCGCGGCGAGCGACAGGACGTGATGGTCCCAACGTGACTGGTGCCGATCACGCCCACGGTCATCGGTGAGTCGCTCGGACGAAGCGGCATGCTGGCCCCCGGGGCAGGTGGCCGACACGAGGGGAAACCTGACCACTCTTCGGGACCAGCAAGAGGAACGGGGCCGCCGTCAAGACCGGGGCGAGCGCCCGCGAGAGATCGAAGGGCTCACGCCAGACATGGACGGAGAGCAAGATGGTTAGCACGACGAAGGGGAAGGCCCCCCACGCGATCGGCGAGCGACTCCGGAGCGCGAGTGGGACGAACAAGACGGCGATGACGAGCATGGCCAGATCCACCACGAGATAGCTCAGATCGTTCCCCCATGATCGGAAGGCCTCGAACAACCCGAGGAAGGGAGCAGTCACGGCCTCCAGACCGCCTCCGACGCCGGACACACCCTTCAATCGGAACCAGAGGTACGCGTTCCACGCCACCATGGCGACGAGCGGCGCGATCACGATGCGCCAGAGGAACCGCCGTTCGTCGAGCCACCGGAGGACGAGGACACCCAGCGCGAAGCCGATCATCACCTCGCGGCTCAGGCAGGCTGCCGCGAACAAGAGAGCTGCCGTCCACGTCCTTCCCTTGAGGAGCGAGTACAGGGCGCCTAGGCAGCAGACGTACGCGACGATGCCGGCCCCGTCGATGTAGAGCTCGAAAAGCAACCCGATGTTGAGGGGCACCGCCAGGCCCAGCCACACTGTCGCGCCCCAACGCTCTGCCAGCAGGGCGGCGAGGAAC
This sequence comes from Actinomycetota bacterium, assembly GCA_030913945.1. Taxonomy (GTDB): domain Bacteria; phylum Actinomycetota; class CADDZG01; order CADDZG01; family WHSQ01; genus JACCXF01. The sequence goes on along the minus strand of JALZOM010000134.1, from coordinate 3,407 downwards.
GATCCCGCCCCCAGCGCAAGCAGGTTCGTGACGAGCAACGACCACACGACGAGACCTGGAGGGAACAGACCGAACCCTCCGGCGATCATCGGGTACAGCATCCGCCGACCTCGATAGGTCGGTCGGTCGAGCACGGAGGCGTTGACTTCGGGTTCCAGGTACCAGGGGTCGTTCGCCTGCGCGAAGAAGAACTTGCCGTCATGTCCCATGTCGTCCCGCGTGGCGACATCGCCCAGGACGTCTTGAGCGTAGGAGACCTGCGCCGGCGAGTCCTCACCGAGAGTCAGGAAGGTCGTCGGGTCCATGCCGCTCGGGATCAGGATGCGCAGCACGATCACCACGCCGATCGCGAGACCCGTCACGCCTACGACCCATGCGGGAGTGCTTCGGCGCACGGTCACGCGACCTTCCAAGCGACCCGCGACAACCGTCGGCTCTCGAGCCTGCGAACAGACTGACTGGGATCAGCCAGTTGCCTGGAACTCACAGTCGCTCATGGGTGAGCTGATCGGTCCCTGATGGAGACGCTGCTCGTCCCGGAACCAGGATGAGGAACGGAACGGCCGTGAAAACGGGCGCGACCGCCCGCGAGAAATTGAAGGGCTCACGGATCACCTCTACCGAGAGTACGGTGGCGAACGCCACGAACGGGAGGGCTCCCCAGGCGAGGGGCAACCGACTCCGGAGTGCGAGGGGGATGAAGGCGATCACGACCATGACCAAGACTGCGTTGAGCAGCAGGTGGCCCGGATCTCCGACCCACGACCGGAACGCCTCGAAGATCCCGAGGAACGGTGGGGAGAAGTTCTCGGTGCGGCCTCCGACACCGGAGACGCCATCCAACCGGAGCCGGACGAACGCGTACCAGACCGCTATCGCCAGTAGGGGTGTGATCACGACCCGCCACGGCAATCGACGCCCATCCAACCACCAGAGGACGAACACGCCCGCGGCGAACGCAACCATCACTTCCCGGCTCAGCGCCGCCGCCGCGAACAGGAGCGATGCTGGCCAGATCCGCTCTTCGACGAGTGCGTAGAGGCCGGCCAAGGCGAATGTGTAGGCAACGATGCCTGCCCCGCCGATGTCCAGCTCGAAGATCAGACCGATGTTGAGCGGCACCGCGAGCCCCAACCAGACGGATGCCCCCCAGCGCACCGCGAGTCGGGCTGCCACGAAGGCGCCGAGTCCTATCGCCAAGAGATTCGTGATGAGCATCGACCACACGACGACGCCGGGTGGGAACAGGCCGAAACCTCCGGCGATCATGGGGAACAGCATCCGTTGGCTCCGATAGACGGGCCCGTCGAGCACCGCCGCATGCTGTTCGGGCTCAAGCAGCCAGGGGTCGTTCGCTTGCGGGAAGAAGAATCTGCCGTCGTGTCCGAAGTCCCGTCGGGTTCGCACCTCGTCGAGCAAACGTCGCGCGTATGCGGTCTGGGTCGGCGAGTCGTCGCCCAGGGCAAGGAAGACCGTCGGATCCATCCCGCTCGGGATCAGAAGGCGGAGCGCGACCGCGACGCCGATGGCCAGACCCGCCGCGCCGACGAGCCAGGCCGGAGCGTCCCTGCGGACGGTCACGCCTTCTTCCGGGCGACCGCGATCCAGCTCAGCCCTCGGAGCTTCCGAGCCCGTTCCAGCACACGGGCGAGCGGCAACATGAGGCGGAAGGCGAACACCTGCAGATGGCTGATCGAGGTCCTGCCCGTCCATCGATTGACGGACCAGCCGACGACCCCGAGACGATTGAACTGCGAGAGCCGTTCGACCTCGAATCCTGCATCTTCCAGGAGCTGGCGCAGGTCGGGGCCTTCATACCGCTGCCGGTGCTCGATGGCTTTGTCCATGGCCGAATACAAGGAGCCGTGGGCGGGAACGAGGATGAGCGCCCTGCCCCCCGGCTGGAGGATCCGATGGAAACCTTGCACGGCCACGTCCGGCCGATCCAGGTGCTCGAGCACGTTGACGCAGAGGACGGTGTCGAATCCCTCGTTCTCGAGCTTCACGAAGAGATCGGGATCCTCGAGGTCGGCTTCGATCACCGAGAAGTTCTCGAGATGTCCGTACCGGTGGTCGAGCCGGCGCACGTACGAGGCGTCGATATCGAGCGCGACAACGCGTTCCCTATCCAGCAGCAACGGTGTGAGGTTACCGTTGCCGGAACCGGCCTCCAGGACCCGATCGCCGAGAACTCCGTCGAACTGACCCACCATCCACCGGGAGATCTGAGGCGAGGTACCGAGGCTCTCGAGCACGGCTCTCCCTTGATCCTCCGTGAACCTGGTGTCCAGGAAACGGAACTTGAAGAGCAGCCACAGCGCCTGCACGCCGTCGCGCCAACCGATGTTCTTGCCCTCTGCGTATGTGCGGCCGTGATAGGAGATGGGCACCTCGTAGATCCTCGCCCCCCACTGAGCCAGGCGGGTGGTGAGCTCCGGTTCGACCCCGAACCGCTCGCTACGCAGCCGAAGACCCTTCAGGATGTCCGCCCTGACCGCCTTGTAGCCCGTCTCCATGTCCGTGAGGTTCAGGTCGTTCAGGATGTTGGTGAACCAGGTGAGAACCCGAATCCCGAGGGAGTGCCAATAGAAAAGGACCCGGCGCTCCGGGCTGGCGGCGAAACGCGAACCGAAGACGGCGTCGGCTCTGTCCTCCATGATCGGCTTCAGCAATCGCGGGAACTCTGCCGGGTCGTACTCCAGATCGGAGTCCTGTACCACCCCGATGTCCCCCGTCATCCGGGCGATGGCCGTCCGGATCGCGGCTCCCTTCCCGCGGTTGACCCGATGACTGAGGACCACGATGCGGTCGTCCGACGCGGCCAACTCTTGGAGGACCTCGAGGGAGCGGTCGGTGCTTCCGTCGTCAACCGCGACGAGCTCTAGCCCATAGTCGACGGGAGCGTCGAGGACCCGTCGAACGATCGTGCGCAGCGTTCGCGCCTCGTTGTAGACGGGCATCAACACCGATAGCTTCACGTCGAACCCCCTCGCAGCCTGCTCCCACCAGCCGTCGGCACCGCGGGAACGGACTTGATGGCCCGACGCCATTGAGGTGATCCCATCCTCGAATCGACAATCCTACCGCTGACGTGGAACGGAATCTCGAGCGTAGACTGCGTCCGGTCGGACCGAGTCGTCGAGTAGGCCCACGGAACAGCCGATACTCCTCCCATGCTCGTGGACGCCGCCACCCTCCTCGCTCGCCTCCAGAACCCCGACGGTGGTTTCGGCCCAGGCATCGGCCAGACGAGTGAGCCGGAGCCCACGGCGCTGGCGGCTCTCGCCCTGGACGAAGCCGGAGCCAGGAGGTGGTTGGCCGAGCATCAGAGTGAGGACGGCTCGTTCTCGGTCCCGGCCGGACCCTACGTGAACGACTCCACCACCGGATTGAGCGCGCTCGCGCTC